>NZ_JAUBTL010000006.1:5894-34829 GCF_036702475.1 Microcoleus sp. D2_18a_B4 | reverse complement strand
ACAGGCAAGATGCCTGTGCCACTTTCTGTTGTGGGGTGGGCATCTTGCCCGCCACTGATTATTGTTTGCCCGCCACTGATTATTGTTTGCCCGCCATCCATGATTTCTGGGTCGTACACATACAAAGAATTGCCTTCAGCTTGACAGGGAAAATACCCGTAAATGGCTTGGGGATGCAACAGCTTCTCAGTGATTATTTTGTGTTTCCATTCCTCCAATTTCGGATAAACTGTCTCAGCTAAGAAAGCGTCGTATTCTTCCCGCGATTGGTCTTTTGGCTTGCGGAACTGCCACTGGCCCGCAACTAAAGCTTGCAAATCTAAGTGCCAGAAAATCTCCTCAAAGGGGATGTCTTCTCCCTGCAACAGTTTCGTTCCCCAGAAAGGAGGAGTCGGGCGATCGATATCTGCTGCCACTGCTTCGGATCGCCTGGTATCTATCACCACAGGAGTGTCTGCTTTCTGGGGATCTTCTACAGAAGTTTCTGGCGCAGCTTTAGCTTCTTTAGTCGCCCCATTCTCCTGCCCTATTTCATCTAAAAATCCTTGCAAATCTTCCCATTTACCCGCAGATTTCGCAGGCATGAGTTTGTCCATAAAGTGCAAGTCAGAAAAGGCATCTTTGCCGTAAACGACTTTACCTTTGTAGGTATTTTGGCAGTCTTCATGTACAAACTTGGGAGTCAAAGCCGCGCCGCCCAAAATTACGGGGACGGTGATTCCTTTCTGGTTGAATACTTCCAGATTTTCTTTCATGAATGCGGTGGATTTTACCAGCAAGCCACTCATGGCAATACAGTCGGCTTTGTGCTTTTCGTAGGCTTCGATGATATTGTCAACTGACTGTTTAATACCCAAGTTAATCACTCGGTAGCCGTTGTTTGATAGGATAATATCAACCAAGTTTTTGCCGATGTCGTGAACGTCGCCTTTGACAGTAGCGATGATGAATGTGCCTTTGGCGTTGTCCCCGGATTCGGACTTTTCCATGTACGGTTCTAAATAGGCAACTGCCGCTTTCATTGTTTCTGCTGACTGCAATACAAATGGCAGTTGCATTTGTCCCGAACCGAACAATTCTCCGACTACTTTCATGCCGTCTAGCAAGAAGGTATTGATAATGTGGAGGGGCGGATAGGTTTCTAATGCTTTGGCGAGTTGAATGTCGAGCCCAATGCGTTCGCCGTCGATGATGTGCTGCTTGAGACGTTCTTCTACCGGGAGGTTTGCGTCTTCTGTACGATCGCGCTTGGTAGTTTTGCCCGCAAACACCGTTGTCAGGTCGCCCAAGGGGTCGTAAACGCAAATATCACCGTCAAACTCCCGTTCGTCGTAAATCAGTTTACGGCAGATTTCTTGGTGTTTGGGGTCGATTTTGGCCAGGGGCAAAATCTTATTAGCGCTGACAATTGCCGAGTCCATCCCCGCTTGCATTGCTTCGTGCAAAAACATGGAATTCAAAACTTGCCGCGCCGCCGGATTCAAGCCGAAGGAAATATTAGAAACTCCTAAAATTACGTGACAGCCTGGTAATTCTTGGCGAATGCGGCGGATGGATTCGATGGTGGCTTTGCCGTTTTTTCTGTCTTCTTCAATTCCGGTGGAAATGGGCAAAGCTAGGGTGTCAAAAAATATTTCCTCGGCGGGAATTCCGTAGGCGACGGCGGCGTTATATGCGCGCTGGGCGATCGCAAATTTTTGGTCAGCAGTTCTGGCCATTCCGTCTTCGTCAATTGTACCGATAACTATGCCCGCGCCGTATTTTTTCGCCAACTCCAAAACTTGATAAAAACGCGGTTCTCCGTCTTCGTAGTTAGTGGAATTCAGCAAACATTTGCCGCCCGCAACTTTTAAGCCGGCTTCCATCTTTTCCCATTCTGTGGAATCCAGCATTAAAGGGAGAGTGGCATTAGTCACAACGCGGGAAACTAATTCTTTCATGTCTCGCACGCCGTCGCGGCCGACATAATCAACGTTAACATCGAGAATGTGCGCGCCTTCTCGCACTTGTTCCCTGGCCATTGCGACTAAACCATCCCAGTCTTCGGCGTTTAGCAAATCGCGGCATTTTTTGGAACCGCTGGCGTTGAGTCTTTCGCCGACAATTAAGAAGGAATTCTCTTGTTCGTAGGGTTGGGCGCTATAAATTGAGGCGGCCGATGGTTCCCAAGTAATTTCGCGGATTTTGGGTTTAAGAGTTTTGCCAATTTCTGCTAGTTCGCGGATGTGATCGTAGCGGGTTCCGCAGCAGCCGCCGATGACTTGCACGCCTAAGTCTTCGACAAAGCGCATCAAGGCCATTTTTAATTCTATTGGCGTGAGTTTGTAGTGCGCGTGTCCGCCGATGTTTTCGGGTAAACCGGCGTTGGGAACGCAGGAAACGACGAAGGGTGAATGTTCGGAAAGGTATTTGACGTGTTCCGCCATGCGATCGGGCCCGGTGGCGCAGTTGAGGCCTAAAATGTCGATCGGGTACGGCTGCAAAATGGCTAGGGCGGCGCTGATGTCGGAACCGACTAACATTGTGCCGGTGGCTTCCATTGTGACTGATACCATTAACGGAATTCGCGCACCTTTTTTCTTAAATACTTCTTCAATGGCATTTAATGCTGATTTAATTTGCAGCACATCTTGACAAGTTTCGACAATAAATAAGTCAACGCCGCCGTCATAAAGTCCTTCTGCTTGTTCGGCAAAAGCGGCGGTGAGAGTGTCGAAATCGATGTGTCCTAATGTTGGCAATTTGGTGCCTGGCCCGATCGATCCTGCGACAAATCGAGGTTTTTCTGGCGTGGAAAATTCGGCAGCGATACCCTTGGCGAGTTCGGCGGCAGTTTTGTTGAGATAATATGCTTTGTCTGCCAAATCGTATTCGGCGAGCACGATGGAAGCGGCGCCGAAGGTGTCTGTTTCGATGACATCGGCCCCTGCTTCGAGGAATCCCCGGTGCACGTTGGCGACGGCTTCGGGTTTGGTGTGGACGAGATATTCGTTGCAACCTTCGTATTCTTTGCCGCCAAAGTCTTCTGCGGTGAGGTTTTGGACTTGCAGGTTGGTTCCCATTGCGCCGTCGAAGACGATGACGGGGCGTGAGGGGTGGTGGAGTCGATCGAGGAATCTGCTATTCATAAGCGGTAAAAAAACGCAGGTGCTATATATTTACAATTTTATCTATTGTGCAATATTGTCAACAATTATGTGACTGTTGGCAAATGACTAATTACTGAAGGATTTAATGCTGCTGACAATAGTTCGATCGTACCTGTAATTTTACCGATCGCCCTGGATTCTTGTCAAAATTCTGTTGTGGGTGAGGCTGGGGGGGGAAAATCGGCGAGTTGCAAGGGGTTTTTTCGGTTAACTGCTGAGGAATTTTGCGAAAATGCGATCGCCACAATTAAACGAGTGATGTTCAAGGGCGATCGAATTCTCTTACAGCAAGACGGGGAAGATATCGCCGCGATAATTTTGGAAGCAGAGTTTCACAAGCTAGATTATCTGATGGCAGAACTCAAACCGTCACAATTGGTGCCTGAAGAATAATATTTTTATGAAGATGAAGGAGGAATTCACTGCATTTAGCCGGACGAACTTTTAGATAACTTTGATAACATCAAAGCTGATGTACAGGAATTTGATAAATTATTTTGCTTGTTACCCACAGAAGAAATGGGAGAGGATGTTGATATTTTTCTGCCTGTAGCTATCCTCATGTCGGTATATAGATTCTGGATACCGGAATACTTAATTGCTGAGAAAATTTTGGTGAGGAAATGCTAGGATAATAGTATTTTACATTGTTGGCTCGCACAACCACAAGAGAAAAATCGCAAGATGAACGTGCAAATGGATATAATTAAATAAAAAGCAAGGACATAAAATTATGGTGGAGATAATTCAAGCCCAAAATGTCAAGCGGCGCGACTTAATAGAAAAGTTTGGATTGCAGCGCACTGACGATGCTCAGTTTTTTCGAGAGTGGCAGGACGATTTACCAGAACTGACAGACTTGGAAAAGCAAACTCTAGATGAAGTCAAGGGTGACTACATTCACTTATCCGAGTATGAAATCTTAGAACCTGTAGTCAAATTGGTTGTGCTTGCTCCGCTATTAAGACTAGCAGGTTTTTATCGCGCTCCTTTTTACTTGAGTGCGGAAAAAGAGGTGATAATTGAATCTGAAGATGAGGGAACAATTGTCAGAGGACGCCTCGATTTACTGGTTTTTACCCCGGATTTTTGGGTATTGGTAATTGAGGCAAAGAAGTCACAATACTCGCTAGAAGCAGGAATTCCGCAAGCTTTAGCATATATGCTGGGAAATCCTCATCCTGACAAACCTGCTTTGGGATTTGTCACAAATGGCATTGATTTTATTTTCATGAAAGTGACAAATCAAGGAACACCTAAGTATGCTGAGTCGTATTCATTCACGCTGCGGAGCGAGGATGGGTTGTACACTGTCCTGAAGGTGTTAAAGCGCTTTGCTCAATTATTCAGGGAATAGGTTTTTGTGTTGCAAAAAGTATGTAAGGGCGATCGCTCTTATTGATTATTAAAAGCGATTTTCTAACTAAAGCATTAAGATTTCTTTCTCATCCTTTTGTTGGAAGCTCTTTTAGGCAGTCGCTTAATTTCACTTTCGCCTCCTTGAACTTCTCCTTTTTTGAGATTTTCTTCTACTTCTTCTATAATTTCTAAATCCACAATTTCAACCTCGCCCCCGCTGATTTCTTCCTCTTCCTCAATCTCCTCCGAATTCTGTTGATTTGCGATTAACTGCACGGCTAACCCAGAAGCTTGAACAGACAATTCTTCGATTTTTTCATTAATTTTAACTTCTCCAATCCGATGCTCAATTTCCGCCGCCGGTAAATCTTCCTCGGTAGCAGGAAAGTTATCAATTTCTTGACTAATTTCAGTTTCTCTGATTTCCTTGTCAACTAGCTGCATGGATAACTGCTGCTTTTCCCTTGACAATTCATCAACCTTAGTTCCAAGCATTCTAATCTGTTCGTTGAGAACGCGAATTTCTCGGTTTTGCTGCTGAATCATTTCTTCGGCATCAGCAAGAGTTCGATTTCTCTCTAATATCACCTCATTTTTAGTTTCTAATTCCAAAGCGCTCATAGCCGCTTTAATTACATTATAAAAATGTGGCTTAGATACATCAACTTGTTTAGCATTATGGCGACTTTTTCCCAAAAGTCCAATCTTTTGTCCTTGCTTAACAGCCAAAACAAAACCTTGATGATTTTTTATTTTTAATTCTTTGACAAAATCTACTTGAACTAAACTGCAAATATATTTGTGACAGTCAAAATAAAATTCTGCTTTCATCAAAAAGCACCCCTTTCTGCTACAGTCCCGCAGAATTATAGCACGAACAGAGTTTTTGCGGTAAATAAAAAGAAATAAATAATCGATCGCCCATTTTGATCAAAACTAAATTTCATCCTCAACAACATCTTCCGGCAACTCTACCACACCCGCAATCAACTTCCAACAAGGGTCATCTCCCTCCCAATCATCGGGCCGCCAAGGCATACTCAAACTCACTGTTACCAAACAAGCTTTTTGCGGTCGATACCCCAATTCTAACTTTCTAATAAACACTGGATCGGTAATTGTTGCAGTCAATCTTTGACCCTGCTGCGTGACAAGAGATCCTTCCCATTTATTACCACCTTCAAATCTTTGACTTAGCTTTTTTACCGTAAATCTTACTGCTTTGACTAATTGCAAAGTTAAGCGATCGCACATTGGCAAAGACTGCATATATGCCACCGTAACATATCGCAAATCGTTGTGCAAAATATATTCTTGACTCTGGCAATATTTCAACAAATATGCTGGCGGAACCTTCCCAACTTGCCGCCATTTTCCCGGTAAAACAGAAAGATTTTCACACTCAAAGCCAAAGTCCGGCCCCGTCTTTGCCAGAGGAATTTCTAGAACATCTAACAACGCGGGTTCAAGTCTATTTATCTGCCGCATTTCTTTAGGAATTTGGCCATCTGGTAAGTCGGAAACCGGACGCACCCACTTACCTTGAAGTTCATTAATTCCGGCGATGCACCTGTCGCCGCGTTTCCAGGAATTAGCGAGACAAATTATCCGAGTCATTCGATTTTAGATTTTAGATTTTAGATTTTAGATTCATCCCACAATTATCTAATATTTTCCCTAAATCACAGATGATTAATTGTCACATTTTTCCACTTCTCGCTGAGATATTCAGCAACTAAGCGGCGGTGACAATTATGAGGTTTGGGTTCGCTACAAAGCAGACACCCGCAGTCTAAAATATCCGATGAAACCTTGTGTTCAATTTGTCGATCGCCCATCAACTCCAAAAACTTCTGTTCATAAAGATCCCAATCTCCCTTTTTCTTTTTATAATCATCCAAAATATCTTGAGTTGGCGCTAAATCCAGAATGTGAACGTACTCAATATTGCCAATGGTTCGCAAAAAATACTCTAAATCTTTCCGCTTAGCAAAACCAGCCAACTGCGATACATTATTCAGCCGCGTATCTATCACCCTGCGGACTCCCGCTTTCATCAAAGTATCAAAAAACTGCTCGGCGCTTTTTTGAGTAAAACCAATTGTAAATAAATTAATGGCTTTCTTTTGTGACATAAGCGATTTCCAATCCGTGACGATAATAAGCTGTTTCTAAATCTACTATTTCCTGTTTAACTTGAGGCTCTAATTCAAACAAGCTTAGCTGAATTGGCTCATTATTTTTTTTGCCTTTGTTAAACTTGCTCAAAAGTCTTTCTTCTAAATGCTGGTGCGATTCTAAATTGCCATCGGAAAGAATGTGATGAATTTGTAAATTAAATTCTCTGAGTTTCTGGCAAACTAAAATAGTCCGATGACAAGTAATCGGGTCTTTTTCCGCACACATTAAACAGATTTTATAATTTGCTGCGCCTTGGATCAAGCGCTGAATTCCTTCGGAAAATAGAGGAGTTGCTGCTATGCGATCGTATAAAGCTTTGCCGCTAGTATCGTAACAGCTTAAATCCTCTGGTCTCGCGCCCAACTCTTTGCCTAAAAAAACATATTGAATGCCGACACTTGACAGAGAAGCTTTAATTTCGGATTTATTAAAATGAGGTAAATAGCGGCTAAAAGGATGCGATCGCACGTCCGCAACCGCCGTAATTCCGTGTTGTTGCAGCAGCAAAACAAACGCTTCAATACTCAGATTGGAGTGTCCGATCGTAAATAATTCCATTGCTTCGATCTTACTATTCAGTCTTTGCCTTGCGGAGGAGAATTTGTGTATCCCGATGGTTTCAACCTGTAGACTTCAACCTGTGGGTTTTTTCAGCAACTTTTGAATCAAAAGTTGCACAGCCAGCAGCATCAAACCCAAAGATGCAAAAGCAAAAACACCCGCGCCCAAAGCCACAATCCCCATAACTAAAGTTCGCACAGCCGCGCCAATGTTAATCGCAGTCACATTGTCAGAATGAATGGGGGAATTTGCAAAAGTTTGGACTATAGACAAAGTTAGCGCGTACAAAGCCGCCGCAAAGCCACCCGCGATCAGCGAACCCATCACGCACCGCAAAATCGTCGGCGGCGTGGAAGATGCAGAGGTTGCATCTCCAGCCGAACTCAGAGGTTTAGAAGTAGAATTTGGATTAGTTAAATCAGTCATGGCGATTTTAGATTTTAGATTTTAGATTTTAGATTTCTGGTTAATTCACCAAAACTAAAATCCCTGTTGCATGACATATTATCAGTTCTTCGATCTCAATAGACTCTGCGAAAAGTTAGATTAATCTTGACCCTCGCCTGTTAGACAGGTTTAACGGGCGATCGCGATCGCACCCTCTTCGAGTTACACCCTCGAAATCGGCGGTTTCGTCTCGTTTCCCTCCGAAAAAATCTGAATTCCAGTATTGCTAAACTGTGCTACCCAAAAATCCAAATCTGGAGAAGCGATCGCACTTTTAACCCGTTCCATAACTTGCTGAGCCTGCTCTGAAGACTCGGCCAGCGCAAACACCGTTGGCCCGGAACCCGACATCATCGTTCCCAAAGCCCCCGCCGACTCAAAAGCCTGCCGCAACTGCAACACCTGCGGGTACACAGGCAAAGCAACTTTTTCTAAATCGTTGTGCAGCAATTGACCAATTTTCGATCGATCTTTTTGGGCGATCGCCCCCACCATCGGGCCCGAATGCAGCCGTTGCCGGCGACACACCAAATCTTCCGCTGCACAATAGGAACTACTGAACTGCTGGCGATAAGTTTGATACGACCATGCAGTAGAAATACTGAGATTGCGGTACTTGGCCAACACCACAGAAAAGCCCCCCAAATCAGGCAGCGGCGACAGTTTATCTCCGCGACCAGTTGCCAAAGCCGTACCTCCAGCAATGCAAAAAGGCACATCCGAACCCAAAGTTCCCCCCAACTCTTGCAACTCCGACTGAGTAAGTCCCAATTGCCACAGCAAATCCATCCCGACTAAAACCGCGGCCGCATTGGCCGAACCGCCGGCAAGCCCCGCCGCCACTGGAATCTGCTTGTGAATGGCAATCTCGACTCCGCCGTATTTCGCCAAAGCATCGGGGAATTGCTTCGCCAACAAATCCGCCGCCCGGTAGGCCAGGTTATTCTTGTCAGGAGGGACTTGCGGGTGATCGCAGCGCACGCGAATCGTGTCCGTACCGATCGCGCGTAAGTCAATTCGATCGGCTAAATCTATACTTTGAAGTACCATCGCCAGTTCGTGATATCCGTCGGGGCGATCGCCTATGATTTCCAGATACAGATTGATTTTTGCGGAAGCTAGCAGAGAATATGAACGCATAGGTGATTAAGCCGCAGGTGAAAGAAACCCCTGGTTGCAATTAATTGGCACCAGTCCGAGTCCATTTTCTCACAACTCAAAGGAAATATTATGCAGGAAATGTGGAAAACTTTTTTTAGTTCCGGGCCATTTATTCCTCACGGCCACTGCTATCTCTGGCATACCCCGTTAGTCTGGCTTCACCTTGCCTCAGATTCTATAATTGCACTCGCGTATTTTTCCATCCCGATTACATTGGTTTATTTTATTTCCAAACGCGAAGATTTGCCATTTAATTGGATCTTTGCCCTGTTTGGAACCTTTATCGTCGCCTGTGGCATCACTCACATATTTGAACTCTGGACACTTTGGCATCCTACCTATTGGCTTTCAGGAACAATGAAAGCAATTACTGCCCTTATTTCCTTTGCTACAGCCATACTTTTGGTAGACTTAATGCCTCAAGCCCTAGCACTTCCCAGTCCCGCACAGTTAGAATCCGCCAACCGACTCCTAGAAGCTGAAATTGTCGATCGCCAATTAGCAGAAGCTGCACTAAAAAAAGCCAAAGAAGAATTAGAAATTAGAGTTGAGGAACGCACCGCAGAGTTAAAGTCTCAAACTCAACAGTTAGAATTGACCAACCGACTCCTAGCATCGGAAATTGTCGAGCGGCAATTAGCAGAAGCTGCACTAAAAAAATCTAAAGAAGAATTAGAAATTAGAGTTGAGGAACGCACCGCAGAGTTAAAGTCTCAAACTCAACAGCTCGAACAAGCCTTGTCTGAATTGCAGCAGGCTCAATCAAAGCTAATTCAAAGCGAAAAAATGTCATCTTTGGGGCAATTAGTCGCTGGGGTTGCTCATGAAATCAACAATCCGATTAACTTTATTTACGCGAATGTTACTCACGCTCGCGAGTATGCCGATAGTTTGCTAGAATTGGTGAATATCTATCAAGAGCAGTATCCGAATCCCTTACCCACACTTAAAGAAAAACTCCAGTCTGTAGATTTAGAGTTTATTATCTATGACCTACCAAAAATATTAATTTCTATGAAAAACGGGGCCGAGCGCATTCTCGGTATTGTCAAGTCGCTGCGAATTTTTTCGCGCCATGACGAAGCAGAAATGAAATTAGCCGACGTTCACGAAGGAATTGACAGCACACTGATGATTTTGCAAAGCAGATTGAATGCTAAGCCAGGTTTGGCGAAAATTCAAGTTATCAAAGAATATGGCAATTTACCCCAAATAGAGTGCTATCCAGGACAGCTAAATCAAGTGTTTATGAATATCCTGGCTAATGCTATTGATGCTTTAGAAGATGACAGCCACAGCGAGTCGATTGCAGCCAATGAAGCTGATCGTCGCCTCATCAAAATTTCTACCAAAGTTTTAGAGAGTCAAGTGGTAGAAATCCCAATTAGCAACAACGGGCCAGAAATAACAGAATCGGTGAGGAACCAGTTATTTAATCCATTTTTTACCACTAAACCAGTAGGTAAAGGCACGGGATTGGGTTTATCGATTGGCTATCAAATAATCACAGTAAGACATAAAGGCGAATTGCAGTGTATTTCTGCACCGGGGAAAGGTGCAGAATTTATTATTAAAATTCCTATGAGGCTGCAATAAACCTTTTAAAATCCCCATAAAACCTAAATTCAACTGTTAGTAGTCACAGCGAAAAGCCCTGAAAAAAAAACACCCAGATATCCGAATTATTTAATAATTATGGTATCTAACACAATCCTGAATTTCACACATCGCACATAATATTATTACTCAAACTTACCCATTGCTCCACGCTTAAATCTTCAGCGCGAGATTGAGGATTTATCTGTAACTCTTCTAGCAATTGAACGAGTTTATCTAAATCCACAGCCCCTTTCAAATTATTTCGCAGCATCTTGCGCTTGCTACCAAATCCCAACTTAACTAAATTCTCCAAATAGCGTGGATTAACCGCCGCAGTTTCTATCTCTCTGGGAAGCAGCCGCACCACAGCCGAATCGACTTTTGGCGGCGGAAAAAAGTCTTTAGACGGCACATCGCAAATTAACTCGCATTCTGCTAAATACTGCACCCGCACTGACAGCGCCCCAAAAGCTGTCGAACCCGGTTTAGCGTAAAGCCTTTGGGCCACTTCTTTCTGCACTAACAGCACGATCGCATCGAAGGGTTTAGCCGCAGGAACAGATATCGTTCCCAGCAGTTTTTGCAGGATCGGGCCGGTAATATTATAAGGAATATTGGCAACAACTTTATTGGGATTTTGGAATTTGGGAAAGGCCGTTAGTTCAGCTTCTAAGTCCATTTCCAGAATGTCGCCTTGTAGCAGTAAAAAATTGTCTGTTTTGCCGAGTTGTTTGGCTAGCTTGAGACACAAATCTCGATCGATCTCCACAGCAACAACAGACTCAGCCGCAGGCAGCAAACGCCGAGTCAAAATCCCCGTGCCCGGCCCAATTTCCAGGACGCGATCCTGATCCAAAGAAGCCGCTTTCACAATCTTATCTAAGGCTTTCTCGCTTTTGAGCCAATGTTGAGCAAACTGTTTTCGGGGTCTGGTCGATCGCATTTTTTGAATTTTTGGAGAAATCTTAGCCTGTCATTCTATCACAGGTCTATATCTTTTCCTAACCTACGGTCATGTTTATTTTTGTTAACAGGGGTTGAATTAACCAAAAAACTTGGGCACTATAATAAAGACAAACGATAAAAAATAAATTTATTTCTTCCCAATTACCAACAGGACAACACGTAAGTCACGGAGGCACGGATAGCGGTTTTTTCAAATAACCAATAACAAATATAGCAATTTTTGCAGGAGTCGTAAATTTTTTACCCCACCCCAACCCTCCCCTTATCAAGGGGAGGGAGTAAGAAATTTACAAATGATTTAGGATTGCTATAACCAATAACAAATAACCAAGAACCAATTACCACTTCCCCAAAAATGAAATTCCAACGAGTATTTGGTACATTACCCAAAACCACAGCCAGCGCCCCCGGCAGAGTAAACCTGCTGGGCGAACACACAGACTACAACGATGGATTTGTACTTCCAACAGCGATTCCCCAGCGCACCACAGTACAAATCGGCTTCAGCAGCGACGATCGACACCATGTTTATTCAGCAGAATATGACGAACTCATAAATTTTTCAGACGACGATACCATACCGCAAAAATTCGTCAGTTATATCTGTGGCTGCCTGAGACTTGTAGAAAAAGAAGGATACAAAATACCGCCAATAAATCTCTACATTACCTCGAATGTGCCGATCGGAGCCGGTTTGTCCAGCAGCGCCGCTTTAGAAATAGCCACCCTCAGAGGACTGCGCGCGCTGCTGAACCTCCCCCTAGACGACGTGCGGCTAGCTCAAATCGGACAGCAAGTCGAAATCCGATATGCCGGCTTGAACTGCGGCATCATGGATCAAATGGCGTCGAGTCTAGCAGACACCAACACCATGCTATTGATCGACACCCGCAGCCTCGAATGCCGCCCGATACCTTTTCCAGCAAGCACAGAAATTTTAATAATTGACAGTGGCGAAAGCCACGAACTCGCAGCAGGAAGCGGCTACAACAAGCGACGCGCCGAGTGTGAGGAATCCGCGCGGATATTGGGAGTTAAAGCTCTCCGGGATATCGCCGATCCCCAAGCTGTCGAAGTATTGCCGGAACCCCTCAGAAGACGAGCGCGGCACGTCGTTACCGAAAACAACCGCGTGCTCGAAGCGGTAAAATCTTTGCCAGCAAAACGTTTTGGCGAGTTAATGAATGCTTCCCATGCCAGTCAGCGCGACGACTACGAAGTGTCGGTGTCGGCAGTAGACACGCTGGCGGCAATCTTGCAGTCAATTCCCGGAGTCTTCGGCGCAAGGCTGACGGGCGGAGGTTTTGGCGGTGCTTGCGTAGCCTTGGTGGAGAGTGGGAAAGCGGGTGTTATCGCATCCGAGGCGATCGATCGCTACCAGCGCGCGGGTTATAGCGGCCGCGTTTTGGTTCCCGAAGTTAAAGTTAATTCTTAACTGCAGAACTATCTCCAGGTAGGGAAGGCCAGCGCACAGTCACGATTACCGAATCCTCCTCGGCCGACCAATAATGAGGCACTCCCGGCAGCCAGAGAGCATAATCTCCTTCGCGAGAAAGCAAGATTTCTTGCTCTGGAAATTGCAGGCGAAACCGCCCTTTTACCAGGATAGAAAGCGTGGTGGCTTCCGCATTTACCGCCCACTGAGTCCTGCAATCTCCAGCGGGGTGAGTGCCCCATTTTACCTCTAAAACAGAAGTCGATCGCGGGTCATCTTCAGGAGTCATAAAGTGACCCGCAAACCAACCGCCCCGACTTGCACCTTCAGCGCCCGCATTTCCGAAAACCACTTGAGATGACATCAGCTAATCAGGTAAACAACAAATAGCTTGAGAGCACAAACTCTACGTTTTGTACTCAAGGACATCCCGCTCGATCGCTCGTGTCGTAGGGACACTCCAAGAGTCCAGAGGTGTCAACTTAACGTACAACCGATAGTCCGACAGTCCGACAGGGGTTGAAACCCCTGCCTCAAAGCTAAAGTCGTCTGAAGACGACTAATGAGTTTTTCAGTCCTCTTTGAGAGGACTTTAGCTATGAGACAGGGAATTCATTCCCTGGCGGACTAACGGGTGGGCGGGAGGACTGGTGGACAAAAAGCTTAAGTTGAACACCTATGGGCTTGGCCTAAGTCCCTACACTTGCCCTGTCCCTACAAGGGCTTACCACCAAAAGTGCTATACTTACTTGCGGCCCGAAGTTTGACCTTCCGTTGTAGCTATTTCCCCAGCTTCCATCAACTGCTTAAAGCGACGCAAATCATTGGCAATTTGCTGTTCGGGAGCTTCGCCAAATAGTTTAGCAGCACCAGCACCAATTGCACCGCCCGGAGGGTTGTATTCGATGACAACTTTTACCTCAGTACCGCGTCCTGCAGATGCCGGTTGAAAGCGCACAAAGCCAGAATTGTCAACATCAGCCCCTTCCACAGACGCCCAAGCAATTAAGCGATTTTCTTCTTCGCGAACAATCTCTGCATCCCATTCCACACTATTGCCCATCGGCGCGCTGGCAATCCAGTGAGAACGTTTTTCATCTATTACCGTAACGTGTTTGAGATGCTTCATAAACCGAGGTAAATTTTCAAAATTGCGCCATAAACGGTACAATTCATCAGCCGGTTTGTCGATCGTCACCGTCTTTTCAACTTTAATGCTTTGATTCGGATCTGCAGCCGACTGCAAACCCTCCACAACCCCCAGCCCGCGAGCAGCTAAACCACCGCCCGCAACCGCCAGCAAAGCACCTCTCAAAGAACGCTGCGACAAACCAAAAAGCACCAGCGCCCCGCCACCAATTAAAGATGCCCAGCGTTCGGTATCGCCGCTGCTACTTTGGTTTTGTTTGTCGGAATTTGTCATTGAAGTAGATTCCATTGGTTTAAACCTGGTAAGTTAATAGCGGAGAATAGCAGCTAAAGGCGCCTCGTCCGGCACCTGTTCCGGCGGCACCGCGTAAACAGTTCCGCCATTGAGAATAGTTTGAATTGCTGCGGCATTCAACAAATCTTCGTCGCCCAGTTCTGCTTCTGGGTGGACTTGCACCGCGTTCGTATCGGGATTAAAAGTACCCCACTGCTGAACGCCAAGAGCAACAAATAGTCGATCGACTCGTCCAAAATAAGCAGCCGAAACAGCTTCTTTCAAATCAGCAGAAATTTTATCGCTTCCTGTCAGATCGTGGTATTGTGCGATCGCCTCTGACTGAGCCTGCAAAAACAAAGGTTCCACCAGCGGCAAAGCTTCGGCCCGCAACTCTTCCGGCTTGAGAAGTTTCTGATTGCCTGTAATTCCTTCTTCAAATAAATGCGGGTACGTATTGGCTTCTCGGTAAAGCGGGAGCAAATACTCAACTCCTGCTAACACTAAAGGAGCTTTTTTATTGTGCAAATATTTGTGCAGCGCCCCATCAATTATGTGGAAATACTGCAAAATTTCCTGCTGGGGCTCATCTCGATCTGGACTTCCTTGACCGTGAAAACTTCCCGGCTGCTGAAAAGAATTATTAGTGCCTCCTTTTGAAGTAGCAATCCGAAACTGACCATCTTTAGCAGTCGGGTCATATTGCAGAGCCTCCTCAAGGCTTTTCGGCAAGTTTTCAACTTCAACTTCCCTAGCACTGTAAGGCGTACACTCAATCAGCCTCACTTCCTTCTGACTGAGAGCTAAAACATAAAATAAATTATCTCCTGTCAGCATAGGCATCAGCGGTTTGACGTGAAAATTGTCGCTCACAACCACTAATTCCTCAAAATTCACCGGACAGGTATAGTAGCGGAAAAATCCCGAACCGACAAAAATCGCCAGCAGGTTGCTTTGATTTTCCCAAAAGTTTTCCTGGTCAATTTCTGCTCGGACTGGCTCTAGCAATTGGGCCGCTTCTTTTTTGTCAAATCCGTACTCTACAATTTTGTCTTCAGCCTCTCTGATTAAATTTTTGAACCGAATCGGATTTTGTTGAATTTCTGTTCCTTGAGCCACTGGCATATAAATTGAGACGCACAATCCAGGAGATTGTTGTACCAGTGCTTTGAGTTCCTCTACAGATATTAAGTTCACCGCTGAAACTCCTTTTCTAAGGGGTTTTGTAATAAAAACAACCGATTCTTTAAAATGTATCTCTCCTGACGCGGCCCCTGCGTCTGCCTAAAGTAATGATCGGCTGCTGTAGAGCATTTCATCCCCGGACTAAAACCCGGTTTGCAGCCGCTCTTCCAATCGAACTGCTTATTACCTAAGATAGACGGCGCTAACTCGACCGCTACTTTACCATAATTTACTTTAGTCGGCTTCCACTACTCGTTATATATGATGAAAACAAAAATGTTTCTGGGGTTGCTGTGGGCAACATTTATTGCCTACACCTTATTGCTAGCTCCTCTCGATCGGCCCGGAACGCTAACAGTTATTGAAAAAATGCTCAAGTTGCAGCTAGAAGGAATCAACCCCTACCTTGTCACTATATTCGCTCTCATGGGAGTGTGGCCGATGGTCTACGCTTGCCTCCTATTCATTGATGAGAGAACCCAAAATATATCCGCTGGGCCTGCTTTCCTCGCTTCCAACGGCGCCGGTATCATCGGCTTAATTCCCTACTTACTCCTCCGCCAGCCCCAGCCACAATTTTCCGGCCGCAAAGATATGTTGATCAAAATATCAGACTCCCGCTGGACAGGCATTGTACTTTTACTAACTACTATCTGGCTGTTAGCTTGGGCTTGGTTAAATGGAGATTGGGGAGATTTTGTCAAGCAGTGGCAGTCAATTCCTTTTGTACATTTAATAACTTGGGATTGTTGCTTGATGGCTGTAATATTTCCCTCACTTTTGGGAGACGACATGGCACGCCGTGGACTTGCGGACGATCGCATTTTTTGGGCAGTGTCTCTAGTTCCGCTGTTAGGGCCGCTAGTTTATCTTTGTCTGCGCCCCCCTCTGCCAGAATCTGCAACCGAAATCGGCACTTTCCCGCTAACAGCCAGAAGTTGAAACAGGGAAAAATTTGGTAGTGTTCAAGATGTACTTTATTGACTAGCTCAAATGACCTGCCGGAGTCGTCATCCCAGTTGAGAAATTCCTCGAAGGAAAGGGTTTTTTGGGCGATCGCAACCATTGATATTAACCTTTTGCGTAGGTTGGCTCTCTGTTGTCTGTTTCTAGCTTAACGCTTTCAATATCCATTTTAGTGTGCATCAAAGGGGTAGCTTAGCAATACGATCGACCCATTCCTCTGCACTAGATGCTGCCCAAATCAAGAGTAGTTCTTCGATGACAACTTCCATCGGTATTTTTCGGGAAACAATAATGACTCCAGCACTCTGATTAGTAGTAATGAACTCAGCAAATTCCGATGGCATTGTTTTGCGATCGTGGCTGACAAGAACACGTCTTTGCTGTGCTGCAATTGCCAGCACTTCTAAATCTTTAACGCCTTCTAACCCAGCAGCAAAAGCAGTTTGAAAGTCGATTGTAGATTCTCGTCGCAGTAATCCTGTGACGATCGCCTGATTTAAGTCAGCATCAGCTTGATAGCGCACATTCACGATTGCACCTGCTGTGTTGCTGCTTTAGCTGCAATCAGTTTGTTGTACAAAGCTGGATCGCTGGTTTGTAGAGGTTGAGGCATGGCATCAAATGCAGCTTCTTCGGCGGCTAAGTAAGCGTCGATTTCAGCGCGGTTGGCTAGATAAAAGGCGATTGCCCCATAAACCTGTTCCAGTGTCAGTAGTGGGAAAGACTGAACAATAGTTTCGGGCGATAATCCTTGACAGAAAGCATAGGCGATCGAGTCAAGAGAAATCCGAGTTCCTTCAACCCAATAGGCATCATTCCGATACTCTATGTAAGTTTTAACTGCTACAACTGGCATACATTTTTTTGATTCTAACTACTTATTATCATAGACGGAAGAACCCGCAGGCAGCCCAGGGTTTGCATCAGATCTGTCAGAGGTTGGTTGCGGAAGGTTGCGAGTTGAATTAAGGCTTGAATGCGGGTAACGTTGAGTTGTTCAAGGCGCGAGCTCATTTGGATCAGTTGCTTGTGTTCATCGGGAGTCAGGGTTTCGGCATGACGCTTGGCGATGAGGGCATGGTATTCTTCCCAGGTTTGTGCACTAAAGCCGATGTTAATTTGTTGCAGCAAGTCGGCTTCAGTAGGTTGGGTGGTTGGAAGTCTAGGCTGGAGGCGTTCTTGCAGGGTGTTGAGGATGTAGCGATCGGGTTCAACGCCCTGTCGAGATGCTTCAGTACGGATCTGGTGTTCGAGTTCGGGAGAGAGGTTGAGGGTGATGGTGGTCATGGTTATCTTGGCAGCAACATCTATTCATCATTTTAGCGATCGGGCTTTCACCTTATCTCGAACTTGATCGCCTGGGACTTCTCGATTTTACTGCCCGCGTCCTGGTTTGCAATCTACGAAACCTAATGCTTCTGTGCCCTTGAAAATTGGCGATCGAAATGGCGATCGGATATTCAATTTTCGCAGCACGCGCAATTAGAGCAGCTTTAATTCGTTCTGGCAAACGTCCCAAAATAACTTCGGCATCAGGAGAAAGTTGTTCTTGAAGTTTAGCTTGCATGACATTCACCTTTGGGTTGGAATTTGATAGATACATTCAAGCCACTACCCAACTCAGATTTAGCGGTCTAACGTTGCCAATCACCCGCCGCAAATTACCTCAGACTGCCACCGACAGGATTTCGACGGTCGGGTGCATTGGCGTTGTTCGAGTGCGCGCATCTCTTGCCGTATTTTGATGCTACCGCAAAAAAGCGCGTAACTTTTCAAGTTCATCACCCTGTAAACACTTAGCAAAAGAACGGTGGGTCCGAGCATTTGGATGGGGGAGAAAAGCAAAAAATCTTTCACGATTCCCTATCTCAACGAACTCGGATATTGAATTTGCTGTAGAGATATTGAATTGGCTTTGAATCACTTGCTTTGCGCGTGCCCCCAGTACCACTATCACTTTTGCTCTTGCTAGTTCTAAAACTCTCAACAAGTAGGCTTCCACACATTGCTCCTGTGATTCTTCTACACCAGTTTCGGCACGAGACTTACAATGCACTATCTCGGTAAGCGCATAATCAATGCCTGGACTAACGTTCCGTTGAAGTAGCTCAATCGCACGTTGTCTAACCGCTGCCCAAAATCGAGTAGAGCGACTATATTTCCCGTCTTTTAGCAAGGATTTTGTACCATCAACGATCCAGTGCTTACGTCCTCCTCCAAAACGGTAATTGAAATAATCGTGTACTTCGCTACATGACCAATCCCAAGTTGGGTAATCTTCATCAGAGCCAATTGATGGATTTGAACTCAGGAAGAGAATGGGTGCTTGCTCTATCTGTCCACTCCAAGGTTCAGGCACTTGAAATTTTTCTAACCCAATTGCATTTTGAGAGTCAACAATTTTACGACATGGATTTTCAACAGAAATATCTTCTTGACACTCTCGTGCATGGGGACAATGAACAATTTCACTTAGCAGAGTTTTTTCAGACATTCCCGAAATATATCAACTGATTACGAGTTTACGAAAATCTAGCAGTCGAACTTATAATTGTATCGCAGTTGCGGTACAATACCCAATAGAAGAGAAAAATACCGCAGATCGCTGATGTATTTCACCAAAGGTAGCCAGTAATCCACACATCAATTGCTGCCGTTCGATGAAAATTCAACCAAATTGTCATGCGGCTAAAACAGGACGATCGAGCTTGCGGACTGCATACAGAAGCGTAGCTTTAATATAGTCAATTTCCAAGTCTGGAAATTCTTCGATAAACTTAAAAATTTGCTCACCCGCAGCCAGCAACTCTAGGATATCGATGACTCGAATCCGCATTCCCCGGATGCAGGGACGATCGCCACATTGTCTTGGGTTCACTGTAATTCTGTCAAACAGATAAGCAACGGATGCTGGCATTGGTTAAAATTATTTAAAACCTTTGTCTCTAGCTTACTTCATTTATCGCCCCAAACTCACACCGCGATATAATTCTGCGATCGCCACTTCCAACTCAATACTCTGTAAAGTATTATTCGTAGGTTAGGCGTAGGCAGGAAGTGGCTCATAAACGAGTTCCATGAGTTTCTCTGAGGGAATGGTTTCCATTGCATAGGTATTACCTTGAGCATCCGCAAAATCTACTAGATAAGCACGATCCTCAAAGCTCATCAGAATAGTGCCAACTTGTCCAGGTCGGAGCAAAATTGGCTGATAGGTTGCTTTATGGATTGCGTGAATTTCTTCAGTCAAGGCAACAACATCATACTCGTGTAACGTCATCACAGTATCCTCACTTATTGACAGGATAGGTATTAGTTAGCCTAGGAAAGTCTTCATCGGTGCGAATCATCCAACATGACAGCACCCAAGAGCTTCCCGTTTCCGTGGTCATGAAAAATTTGATATCATACTGGGTTCCATAGTTGTCGGTTTTATAAATTTCTGCCTCCTGATTGACCGCACATTCTAATAAAGCGACTTCTAAAATAGCTTTGTTTTCTAGTGTAATTCCCAATCGATTTCTAAACAGGATGGCTTTATCTTTTCCTTTGGGATGCTGCATATTCAGTGAGTATCGCTCAAGCTTGTCGCCCAGCAGTGCCTTCTCTCCGTTGGGTAATTTCATCGGTCGAAATGGTCAAGTCACTTGGTGGAAAGTTTTCATTTGCCAGAAACCGCATTAACTTGCCTCAGCAATTTGCCCGTTGTGCCATATATCGATCGAAAGTCGTGTAATCTCCAGCTTTGTAGTCAGCACGGGCCGCTTCAATTTCGGCAATGTCTTCTGGAGAATCGTCCTCATTCGGGAATAATTCAGCTTCCAAAAATTCCCATATCTTGTATCTTTCAGCAATTCCCAGTGACGAAATAGCTTCCAGCAGTGATTGAAATGAGATGTCTACTTTCACAGTATTTTCAGCCATCAGAACTTTCCTCCTATTTTTATTTTACACTTAGTATATTTATTCAAGATGCTCAAAGTAGCTGGAATGTGATTTTATATTTAGCTAAATGGTTTCTGTCATGTTCTTTCGCTCTTTTTTTTACCGCAGATTAAAGCAGATTTACACAGATTTACGCAGATGGAATAATGACTATTGCTATTTTACCATAAACAAAACCCGCAAGATGCGGGCTTCATTTTAATCATGGCAATTTAACTGATTACTACATTACAACTGCACTAATCAAAGTTTGCACATTTTGTACAACCGCAGTAGTCAAATTATGAGTCACAGGCAAACTGTCAACCACTATTCCGGCGCACAATAGCATCAGGTACAGAATAGAGTATTTGAAGAGCGATCGCGCAACAATCTTATCCTCTGGAGTCTGCAACAGCAACCAAGCTTTTTGGGCAAAAATAGCACCCAGGAAAATAGCTGTTCCCGCATACACCGCGCCCGCTAAATGCAGGGGATAAACTAGCAGCAAAGTTGCAGGAATCATCAATAGCGTGTAAATCCAAATTTGGCGGGCTGTCTCTTCGTCGCCCTCAATTACAGGTAACATCGGGACGCCTACTTCCTTGTATTCATCGCGAATCATCATTGCTAAGGCCCAAAAATGCGGCGGTGTCCACAGGAAGATAATCCCAAACAGCAGCCACGCACCCCAACTCAAATCTCCTGTCACCGCAGCCCACCCAACTAGCGGCGGAATCGCCCCTGCTGCACCGCCAATAACGATGTTTTGCACGCTGTGGCGCTTCAGCCAGTGGGTGTAAATTAGGACATAGAAAAGGATGCCTGACATCGCTAGCAATGCCGCTAATAAGTTGGCAACAACTGTCAGCAATGTAAAGGATATTGTAGCTAGGGCGATCGCAAATATCAAAGCATCCCGCTTCTTGACACGCCCGGAAGGAATCGGCCGCCACCGGGTGCGCTCCATGATATAGTCGATGTCACTGTCGTAGACACAATTAATCGTATTCGCCGACGCAGAAGCTAAAGCGCCTCCGGTAATAGTTGATACCAGCAATAGCGGATCGACTTCTCCTTTTGCCGCCATCCACATTCCTGCTGATGTGGTGATTAGCAGCAGTAAAATAATTCTGGGTTTTGTTAATTGATAGTAACTTTTCACGACTTGCGAAAAGTTTTCGTGGAGGCGGGGCCTGTCGTTGGTAAGAACTTCTTGCATCGGTTATTAGTTGTTAGTTGTTAGTTGTCAGTCATTGGTTTGTAGGGGCGGGTTTTACGAGAAATATTTACTGTAGCTACAAGGATTAATAAACCCGCCCCCACCGAGGGATAAATCCGGCCCCTCTTACTCAAGAAATAGATAAATCTGCCTTTTAGAGAGTGTCCGGTTGATTCGTGCTTGTATGGGCGGGGCGGGTTTATGAAACTGTTGGCTTTTAGATCGAGAATCATGGTGAAGCCGCCCCTACAAGACCTTGCACTATATAATAACGATGCTACCGGACATGATATTACTCTCAAGCTGATAAAACTCGATCGCGCCAAGCTAAAACACTAAAAGCTACCAGGGTTCCCAGCAAAGCGGCACCGACTGCTTGGTGGGCGACTGTCAGCGGTTCTACCTGAAGGTGCAGCCGGAAAGTTGCTAATCCCAGAACTAATTGAGCAATGAGGCAAACACTCGCCCAATTAGCCAGTTTTCGCAAATTAGGACTCAGTGCAGGCTGCCGCCAAGCCATGACTGCTACTGCTAAAGTCGCTGCTGTAGCTGGTACGATACCGGCGATGTGGCTGTTCATTACCGAGCACAATTCTGAGGAGTCCAAACATTGGTGCAGAGCCCATCTAGAGCCTACTAATGCTCCTAGCAAACTTTGCAGGTAAACTAACAATGCTGCGATCGAACTTACCCAAGCCAATTTGCCGACATTTCCTGTAGCTTCGTAGGGAGTCAGCATGAAACCGATGACTAGCAGGGCGCCAAAAAATAGTAAAGCTGTTCCCAAGTGAGCGGTAACGATGTCAAATCTCAGCAGTTGTGTTACTGTCAAGCCGCCCAATACGCCCTGAAAAACGATTAAAAATACTGCTCCGGCGCTCGCCCAAGGCAGCCATTTTGGCAGGCGGCTGCGGTAAAACAAAGATAGTCCTAAAAGTGCGATCGCGCTTAAGCCAATTGCCGCTGCATCCAACCGGTGGAACCATTCCAGAAATACCTGCAAATTCATTTGCGCTGCAGGTATTAATTGACCGTAGCACAGCGGCCAGTCGGGGCAAGCGAGCCCCGCATTCATGACTCGCGTGGCGCTGCCTACAGCCATTAACAGCCAGGTTGCGATCGCAATTTTCCACACTAGGCTGCGGATAATATCTTTTGGCTGCCACTGCACTCCTGCTGCTGCGTTTGGCTGATTTAAAACTGAGTTTGCCATGAACTTTACCTTAGCCTTTGTTATCGATCGAACTTAATTAAATATCGAGGTTTTGCTTTGGCTGAGCTTAGCCTAGCTTAACACTCTTTTTCTCTGACCAACCGTCATTTTTACTACCTTAGCGACACTTTTATCCAATTAGTTTGTCTTTATAATTTTTTCAACTTTCTTCTTTATATTACAAAAGATGTCCTTTATTTTGTCAAACTTAAAAAAACTTTAATCTTTCCCCGATCCTGGATAATTAAAAACTCCCCCACTGTCTAGGTTGGGCGGAAAACTAAAGATATAATTAAGAAAAAGAATTTATTAAAAAATTGTGATATGAACCGCTCAAAAATGTTTACAAAAAGCTAAACAACATAAAAAAACCTATAAAGTAGGATTCGCAACAAGCTAAATGTAGCTGATTGTTCTACCTTAGTAGGAAGTATGACCGCAAATAAAAGGGCAGTCAACAAGTTAAGCAAGCTATAAGCCAGCCACTCTTTACTCCAGGCGTCATAACCGCGAGCAAGCAGCTCAAGGATAGAAAAAGAAACAGGGAAAATACTCAGCTACTTAGAAGAGCGAGACTGAGTGGAATATGAGTGGAAGCCGGAAATCTTAGTGAGGCAATAAATCTGAAACTATTGACTCGCAAAGGATTGAATTTTATGGGAGTAGAAGGACTTGAACCTTCGACCTTGAGATTAAGAGTCACCTGCTCTAACCAACTGAGCTATACTCCCGCATATATACTACTATAACACAACTGTTCTGAAAAATCAACTATTTTGGTATAAATTTGTGGCGATCGCTCCCAATCACCCGAAAAGTCTCTCAACGGATAGGCGAATGTCGGGAAATGCCAGCGGTAAGCGGTGTTGCATCTAGATTGCCTATGGTATTTGAGAGGGAGAGGGGGAGAAGAGGAGAGGGGGAGAGGATGCGACGATTGTTGATCGGGACTCGAAATATACAATTTAAATGCACAACAGCTTATAACCGTTCCAGCCTCGATCTTTTGGTCTGTAGCGTACTCGCCATTCTCCCGATAGCGAAACACGATCATTTGCTTAGCAGATAAATTTAAAACCCAATATTCTTGAATTTATGCCTCGGCATAAATGGCGGCTTTCAACTCTAAATCCTTCTTCAAGCTAGTTTGAGCAAATTCTACAATCCAAAAGATATCTTGAGGTTCGGGATGGCGATCGTTGTAAGCAGACTCCGGCAATCGCACGATCGCAATATCTGGTTCTGCCTCAGAGTCTGATAGCGTAATCGGCCCGTTGAAGCGGACATCAGCTTTACCTACGAGTAGTTCTTCGAGGTATTTAGTACCTCGTTTGGTTGTGTTGTAATAAATTGGGGTTTCTGGACTCATCTGGCAAACTTCACGGGAGCATCTCATATTTGTAAAAACACTTATTATGGCTCCTTCCTTCTTCCTCCTTCCTTCTTCCTTCTTCTCCTTTCCTCCTGACTCCTGACTCCTGACTCCTAGCTCCAATTTCTAGCGGAGGGCTGCATAAGTGAGATGCTCCCAAACTTCACCGGCTAGCAACTCCACACGGCGATCGCGTAGAATCCCTGCTTCAATCATGCGGTGATAGTCGCCCACAGACCATTTAGCTAGCGTTTTCCTTGCAGAATCAACGCATTTTCTTAAAAGAACAACTTTATTTTACACGCTCGCCCTTATTCAATACCTAATTAAAGTACGATCGCGAAACCTGTCAAGACCATCGCGCTGACCAACTTCACCGACATCTTCACTATCTCGCCCTGCATGACTATTTCAATTGGGGTAAATACAGGATTGACTTGTGTAAAAAATCTAGATCCACTCGAATGGCGAGGAACTATATACTTTTAAAACTAATCGCATTATGAAAAACAAGAGCGTTCCACTATTAGATAGGTTAGAATGCTTTTTAACAGCAGCGATTGACATTACATTCCTCACATCCCTAGGCAATTATCTGAACTATCGTGAAGCGACACTTGGTGAGTGGTTTTACTTGTGGATAATGACAGCTCTGGCGCTATATCTTCTGGGTCTATACACCATTGCTCTGGTGGATCGACAACTTTCAGAACAAGAAATGGAAATTGAGCCGTTGTTTCTGGTGTTCGGTTGCATCATCGGTTTGTGAGCGGCTACTTAGTTGCCTATTTCTACTCATATTTCTACTCATCAATGCCGACTTTGCTACACAAGTTGCCGGGGTTATTTTGGGGTTTACTTTTCCCGTTTTGGCTATCTATTTTAGGAATTTATATTGCTGGAAAATTTAAGCGGAGTAAATCCACAAGCAATCTCATCGTTTCATTGTTGAGAATTTTAATTCCGTCTGCGATCGCTTTAACATTTATCTTGGTTAACAACAACGGTTTTCCTGGTGTAGCAGCCCCTGCGGAAGTTAGACAGCAATGGGCGTCCAAAGAATTTTGGAATTATGCCGGAGTTGTGAATTCAATTAAAAGCTGTCAGCCCATCATCAAGCGAGTAGGCAGCGTAAAATTTGTGGCACCTACCCAAGGTCAAAACGATGTTTTTTATGATCCTGGTAGTTCAGGTCATTCCGGGGAATTTACGCTAGAAGTAGTTGGTGAGAAAGGTATAGGTGTCGCTAATTTTGACTTTCGTATCGGTACTTTCGTCTCAAATGTTCGATTTACTTATCAGAAAAGAACAGAGGAACTATCCTGCGCGAAATAGAATAAATCCAACTATTTCAGAATTTGGGAGACGACGCCCGCACCGACACTACGATCGCCCCTCGCGAATGGCAAAAGGCATATTTAACCCTGTAGCTTCTACCTTCGGCCTTTAAAAATGGGTGATATAGGAGTTGAACCTATCTGGTACCGGTTAAAAGCCGGGTGCATCACCGCTCTGCCAACCACCCTTAAAAATTCAGCTTTTGTGTAAGTGCTATAAAATCATTTTGTAGTAAGGAATTCACTCGTTTCTTGCCCCCAGCAATTGCAACGCATAAAGTCCCAATTGCTAATGCTTCACTCGATAATGAAGCAACATGAAACCGTTGCTATAGATTTGGCGATCGGCAAGTTGCAAATTTGTCGCATCGAGTGCACGGGAAAAAAGAGGAATTCCCGCTCCGATTACTACCGGATTTAACTTCACAATCATCTCGTCAATCTCAGAAAAAAGAGTTGTCGCTAAAGCGCCACCACCGCAGAGCCAGATGTCTTTACCCGTTTCTTTTTTCAATTCCTTAACCCATGCAACAGCATTGTCCGAAACAAGTTGAATATTCTCATCTGGAGTGGCTTCCATAGTGTGCGAAAAGACATACTGCTTCAAGCTGGGATAAGGATTAGTTACACCAACATTTAGCCCTACCTCATAGGTTTTCCGTCCCATCAAAACCGCATCAAACTGCTTGTTCTCTGCACGAATGCCTCGTGCTTCCTGAAAGTGAGCAGGAAAAGTTTCAGGAAAGGAATCGAGCAAATCTGCGAAATGCTCTCCTTCCATAGGAAAACAATCAAATGAGCCATCTTCGCGAGCAATAAACCCGTCAACTGTGCAAGCAACATAATATTTTAATTTTCTCATGTTTAACCTTTTTTATTAACTTGTTTGGTTACTGCTTGCTTCTGAAGGTAACTAATATATCCAATCGCTCCCTTGGTTAGAGATTTGCGATCGACCTTTTTATTTGTTAGCGCACAGTTTCGCAGCAGCAGCCATTTTATCGCGCTGCGCCCGCATCCCTACAGACGATCGCAGCAAGGTGCGATCGGTACTCGGAAAGAGGATAAGCTGGTGTCAATTAAACATAACTGCTTGAAATGGCTGAACAAGACGAAGCTTCCAAAACCATAAAAGTCACAATGCCCAACCGAATTCATCAAAAGCTGAAGAAGCTGTCTGACGAGTCAGGAATATCCATGTCTAAACTGATGCTCCTGGCAACTATCAACGAATATAAGCTCATTGACGACATACATACCCCGGAATAGCACCTTTTAGTACCCATTCTTACCCCGTTATGCTATTATTCAGGGAAATAGTCAACCCTGGAGGTGTGCTTGTGACTCAAGATGAACTCGAAGCCCTTGTCGATGAACTCGGCTTAGCGTCAGTCGTCAGCCTGCTAGCGAATATCTGCCACAACAAAGCCCGACAAACCTTGTGGCTGAAGGGACAAGGGGCTAATCCTTATACGGCTTGGAACAGCAATGGCTTCTTGCTGAAGCAGGTGATGACCAGACTGCGGCCAACCTGCAGCTACGACCCCGATGTAGACCCCCACGGTCACTGAGGTTCCACAGCTACCAACCCGTGCAAGTACGCAAAGCATTGGTTTTAGTCGGTTAACAGCCGAGTATGTATGCTTTAACTGTTAGGGCACGGGTTGGAACTTTTCAACAGGGACTTGAAATGGAGAGGACGGGACTCGAACCCGCATCGATCGACAGCAACTTTCAGGAAACGCGCTTCCTTACTGCCCGCAAGCAGACGGGAACTGCCCCCATCTCGGACTGTTAATTCCTTTCAGTGCCTCCGCAACCCGCTGCCAGTTTGCGTTTCCAGGGAACGTCGCGAAGCAACTTTTTACCCTACTCAACAAACCCGATCGTCCTTTTGGGAGCCGCTTTTCCAAAGTTTTTACGGTGCCATTCCACTTAGGCGACCTCCCCATAATTTTTCTCAGTATATGAGAGCAAAGCTCGTGAAAAAATCAACCATAATTCTCCCTTATTTATATATAAAATCATAAGCAATCCACCGAGGAGGTACTGCCCCTCCTATCCCCGCGTTATCAGCACGGTGTCTCGCTTTTCGACTTCCGGTGGTTAATTAAAAGGAAGATGAAGGAATCGAACCCTTACAGTTACCTGTACCCCAGTTTTCAAGACGGGTTGCCAACCATTTAGCGGCATCTTCCTTATTAATCATGCTATGATTGAGTCTGAAGTTAATTTACCAGTTTACTTAACTCTCATTGGATATCGATAGGAGTCGAACTACAATTTCGGTAATTGCAAATTAGCTACTTTCCTTTTGGCATTGCATACCTGTATGATTTCGACTCTGTTTTGCCCAGTAACCCCTAGTAGGTTTCTCAATGTCATAAGCTTTACACCATTTCTCCACTGCTTTGTCACTCACACCAAAATCTATAGCTATATGAGTAGTTGGTTTTTCCCAGACTAGCTTTTGCAAATCCTCTTTAGAAGGACGCTCAACTTTTCTGGAGTTAATTCTTGGAGAGCCACATTTCTTCATTCTTACTTTTATTTCTTTTTTCCCATTGGCACAATCATTTATCCTCCCATTTTCTGAAGCAATATGTGTCTCTAATACTTGGTTGTCGATTGCCTGCTTTACTCTTTGATTTTTGTTACCCCAATTTTCTGTTTGTTGATGGCAATTTGGACATAAGAACCTGAGATTTTCTAATCGATTGTCATCGTGAACTCCATTGATGTGATCTAAGTGCAAAGCTAAGGGCTTATCTCTCCACTGGTCAATCCCGCATTCATTACATTTATAATCCCAACCTTTTTGAATTAATCTTTTAGTCAACTTGGGGCCACCATTATAAGTTGAACACTCTACAAATACCTCCTGATCAGGATATGTATTCTTAGTTCGATTCTGCCAAATTGCAGGATTACTACTAGCAGTTTCTCCCTTAGCCCAAGAAGCCCCAACAAAATGTTGAGTTGAAATTCCTAAGTTTTTAAGACGCGAACTAATATTCCTGCGATTCCCTCCTGTTTTTCCCAAACCCAATTTTTTAAGCACCTCAGTAAGCGTAATGCTTTCCCTGACGATTGGCTCTAAAAGCTCCTTGGTGTACTTAGATTTTTTAGGCATTTGTAGTGTTTTCAGTCTTTACTAAACAATATAGCGCGATAATGAGTACGTCGTTAGTTGAAATAACCAACGTCTCGATCTCTTCGATTTCAGACACCGAAAGTGGAGTCAAGGAGAATCGAACTCCTGGCCTCTTGCGTGCAAAGCAAGCGCTCTACCAATTGAGCTATGACCCCGCGTAAAAGATTCACCTGTAGAGTAAATCTCAAATCTAAAATCGACTTTAGACACCGAAAGTGGAGTCAAGGAGAATCGAACTCCTGGCCTCTTGCGTGCAAAGCAAGCGCTCTACCAATTGAGCT
>NZ_JAUBTL010000006.1:0-5794 GCF_036702475.1 Microcoleus sp. D2_18a_B4 | reverse complement strand
ATGACCCCGCGTAAAAGATTCACCTCTGGAGTAAATCTCAAATCGAAAATCGAAAATCGAATGACCGCGCTTAAAAGATTCACCTGTGCAGTAAATCGAAAATCGAAAATCGAAAATCGAAAATTGGTGTGGTGGATCGCGATCGGATTTGAACCGATATCTTTCTCACAGCCAGTTAGATGCTTTACCAATTAAGCTACGAACCCCAGACAGCAGGAGCGGTAGGACTTGAACCCACAACATTCGAGGTAGAAGCTCGACACTCTATCCAGTTGAGTTACACTCCCATGTTTTTTGTTATTGCGCGATTCCCTACGGGATAGCTGCGCTTCACGCATTTTGACGTGCAAGTTATCAGAGCATTGCGTTTTCTCAGTTACTAGAGGGACTCCGCCGATGAGTTACTACACACTCTTTAAAGGATGGCTACCTTTAAGCCAACCTGCCGGGTTCAATGCACTCCTCGTTCTCAAACGCCCGCTGATTTTGACAGCGGTACCTTTCCTCTCGTACTAAAGTATGTAGGCTCCAAAGATTGGGACACGCAAAGGGCGTTAGCGAAGCCCTCGAAGAGGATCGCTCTTAATATAAAAAATTATCCATTCAATGGAATCAACCTCCTTAAATTAAATAAAAAACAACGAGAGTGGTAGGACTTGAACCCACAACATCCGCGTCCGAAGCGCGGCGCTCTATCCATTGAGCTACACTCCCATAAATTGGTAGTCCTGACAGGAGATTACCCCGCGTCTGCTTGTAAGGCAAACGCTCTACCATCGAAGATCAGGACTACAAAAGCGGATGATGGGACTCGAACCCATGCGCTGAGAATGGCATACTCAGATGCTAGCCGCTACATGACATCCGCAAACTGATTTGAGATTGGAAATTTGAGATTTAACTGAGATGTTGCACCATTGTCAATAAGCCTTTTATGAACAGGCTTTTCGGCCTGTTCCACAAAGAGTAGATTTTCTTGTGGAACAGGCCGGAAAGCCTGTTAAGCGAGAATGGTGCAAGATGTGAGATTTAACAAACCTCTTGTTTAACCAAGCGGATAACGAGGCTCGAACTCGTGCCTAGAGTTTGGAAGACTCGAATGCTACCGTTACACCATATCCGCAATTAGTTTAGCGATTGTATCTCTTTAACCTCAACATACAGCCTTTACAAAATTGTCAAGTAAGTTTGCGTTGGACTGATGGGTAAAGTTACTAATCGCTGATTTTTTAAATCTAATTCAATTCCCAGGGCTTCTAGAGGAATCACGCCTAATAAAGGATTCATACCTCCGGGCAATTCCAAACACTCAAACGTGCCTTCGCGTCCTACTAAAGAAATTTTAGCATCCTGAAAAATTCTGGCTTTACCAATGCCATTAGCAGTCTCTACATCCACTTCTTTGAGCAATTCTAAACCGAGTTGTGCAATGATACTTGCAGGCAAACACAATGTTGTTGCACCTGTATCAACTAGCACATTATTTAGAGTGACTGAACGGATTTGGTCGGAAGGCATAAATCCTCTGGCTGCGACATTTTGATCGGCGCGGTTAGTCACGGTGAGTGTGGTAATAATTTTTCCCATTGAGGTGTTGTCTGTTGCTAGCATAGTTTAACCTTGAACTACTCTACCTCGATTATGGCAATTTTTTGGAAAAATTAGTACGATCGCCCTTAGCTATTTGCTAAACTAGCGCTCGGAGATAAAACACATGAAACTTATACTTACAGCACCCAATCCCGAACTATTCGCGGCATTCCAAGAACATTTTTTCTATTTACCCAATCTCGAAATTACCAACAAATGTTTCGAGGATTTAACCGAGTATGACTGTTTGGTGAGTCCCGCTAATTCATTTGGCATGATGGATGGCGGTATCGACGCAGCTATCGTTGGTTTTTTCGGTCATTCTCTGATGGTTAGGGTTCAGCAGCATATCTTGGAAGACTATTTAGGCGAACAACCCGTTGGCACATCATTCATCATCGAAACTCACCATCCCAAACATCCTTTTCTCGCTCATACTCCCACCATGCGCGTACCTATGTCTGTTGTGGGTACAGACGTTCCGTATGTGGCCATGTGGGCAATGCTATTAACAATTCGGCGCTACAATCGACACGCAAAACGTAAAATTGAGAGTGTCGTTTGTCCGGGTTTAGGAACGGGGATAGGCAGAGTTCCTTATCGCGAAGCCGCGCGGCAAATGGCACTGGCTTACGACTATTTTGTTTATCCCACGCCGTATGTAAACTGTTTTGTTGCGGCCGAACGACAACTGCAAATTTGGGAAGGTGGCGATCGCAATTCTGGCTAAATAGCGATCGTATTTTCCCAAGCAGGTGACAGGAGTTGAACCTGCAAGAAAGCTTTACAAGAGCCTCATGTTGCCAATTACATCACACCTGCATTTTTGGTGGCGGGGGCAGGAGTTGAACCTGCTATTAAGAGGCTTATGAGACCTCCAAGCCTACCCAGGCTACTTCACCCGCGATGTCACCAAATACCCCTGACTGGCATCGAACCAGCACTAACTAGATCCTAAATCTAGCGCCTCTACCGATTGGGCTACAGGGGCAAAACCGATTTGAGATTTGAGATTTGAGATTTGAGATTGAATAAAACCTCATACCCCTGACAGGCCTCGAACCTGCAAAAAACACTCGTTCTGAGCGAGTGATGTTTTCCAATTACATCACAGGGGTAAAGTCGGGATGGTTGGATTTGAACCAACGACTCCATGCTCCCAAAGCATGGCTTCTGGCCGCTGAATTACATCCCGTTATGCTCCTAGTGAGACTCGAACTCACACTCAAAATAAAACAGATTTTAAGTCTGCCGCGTCTGCCAATTCCGCCACAGGAGCAAGTAGAAACTTAGTTAAAAATTTGGTACTTTGGAGTGAGATTTGAACTCACACAACACAATTTTTGAAATTGCGGACTCTGCCAATTGGGCTACAGGAGTGTAATTGATCTGCTTTGGTAATAGCAGAACTGGGAAGGCAGGGATCGAACCTGCATTTTTCCGCTTTCAAAGAGCGGTGCCATACCGATTAGGCGACTTCCCAATAATTGGGTGCCGGGGTAGGCTTTGAACCTACATAAACTCCTATTTCAGAGATAGGCGACTTTACCAATTTGTCTACCCGGCAATTTAAAAAATGGCTGCCCCAGTAGGACTCGAACCTACAACCTAGCGGTTAACAACCGCTTGCTCTACCATTGAGCTATAAGGCAACGCAATCCCCCAAGTCAGTATCGAACTGACGACCTCTTGTTCTTCAGACAAGCGCTCTACCAACTGAGCTATCGGGGGAAAACGGAGAAGGAGGGATTTGAACCCTCGACGGCTGTTAAACCGCTCTTTCTTAGCAGGAAAGCGCCTTAAGCCACTCGGCCACCTCTCCACAGCGAGAACGGAGGGATTTGAACCCTCAATCTTCAGTTTTATTAACTGAGATGTTATCCGGCTACACCACGCTCTCAAGATTGCAACTGCAGATTAAATGCAGTTACAAATGGGTCGGGCTGGAATTGAACCAGCAACGCTTTAAGCTACTGTTTTACAGACAGCTACCCACGCCAATAGGAGGGCCGACCCAAGATAGGATTTTTGGTAGGTCGTCGAGGAATTGAACCTCGATCCATCCGCTTAAAAGGCGGCTGCAAAACCATTCTGCCAACGACCTACGAGAAGTGCTGACGGGAGTTGAACCCGCAATCACTTGGGTGAAAACCAAGCGGCTTAAACCATTTGCCTACAGCACTATAAATTGGCACAGGAACTGAGATTTGAACTCAGAATGCTGGTTTTGGAGACCAGAGTGTTGCCAGTTACACCATCCCTGCTTTTGGTGGCAGCGGCGGGATTTGTAGCTTGCTTCCGCGAAGCGGTACCCGCATTGACCAAGGTATGAACTTGGCGCTTTACCATTAAGCTACGCTGCAATATCACTTTCGCTTCGTTCCTTTTCAAAATTAAAAAAATCAATTAAAAGACTGTTAGTTTAATCTTTTAATTTCTAATTTTTAATTTCTGATGGGGAACAGAGGTTAGGGCGGGATTTGAACCCGCGAAAATCGGTTTTGCAGACCGACGCTTTGAGCCACTCAGCCACCTAACCTGGGAGTCCCGACGAGGTTTGCACTCGCAATCTTCTCCTTGAGGGGGAGACGGCTTGACTTTTGCCTGCGGGACTTTGACCCCGCCGAAAAACGGATACTTGCTTTCCGACAGGAGGTGTGGATTTTAGACCAAAGTTCTAGCTTCCAGATTCATCTGTTGTGGAGTAAATCTAAAATCTAAAATCGACTGACGGGAGTAACGAGACTTGAACTCGCAACCTTTCGCTCGACAGGCGACTGCTCTGACCGGTTGAGCTATACCCCCGCGAAAATGAACAATATTCTGTCCTTGAATTACTCAAGTTGGGACGGGGTGGCGGTTGATTCCGCGTACTACAACCAGATCGGGCTATTGTTGCCGGAGTCTACACCGCCGATGTCCACAATTATGTGACACGATTAACTTCCTATTCTGTTTTCAAGGTTCATATTGCTTGTGGGGTAAGGCTTTGAATCTCTTTCCCCTTCGCCCTACATTTATACTACATTGCATAATACAAGACTGTCAAGGGGGTAATACAACTTTTTTTTAAATTGGGTTTTTTAAAGGGGTGTCGATCGCTCCACCCAACTCTCTGCGTTCCCCCAAATCCTTATAAGTCAAGAGATATTGCGGCTCAACTGATGTTGTGGCGTAAGGTAAATCTGATGCTGAAACTGTACTACACTCCAATTTCTCTGAATTCTCGCCGTCGCGCGAGGTGGCACTTCTGGAAAATGCGATAATCAGCTTTTAGATATCAAATACTACAAATCAAACCTTGTCTGAATTGCCCTTAACTCCCGTGCCCGCAACCCCAGAAGCCGATCGCCCAAACCTCCATCACTGGCTACACTCCTTGGATACCTGTCCGAGTACCAACAGTTGGGCGATCGCCCGCGCGGCCCAACTCCACCACGGAGATGCAGTATTTACCAAGCGACAAACCAGCGGGCGCGGCCAACACGGGCGCACCTGGCACGCCCCAACCGGTGTCTTGACTGTTAGTTTTGTACTCGACAACCTCAACCCCACTCTGTTGCCGGGGCTCAGTTTAGCAGCGGGTTTAGCCGTGATTTACGCGATCGAAGATTTGGTTCCCGACTGTCGCGGTATGCTGCGCCTGAAATGGCCAAACGATGTCTGGATCGATCGCCACAAATTAGCCGGAATTCTCTGCGAAGCTACTTCCGGCAATGTTTCTGGCAAAACTCGCGCCGTTGTGGGAATTGGACTCAACCGCTGCGTAGATTTCGCGGCTGCGGGATTGGATGAAAGGGATCTCGGCAATGCGGTAAGCTTGCATTCTATTGCTAGTACAGTACCAGATGAACTGTGTTTGCTCGATCGACTGCGGCACTATTTACTCGAACTAGCCGATATGTTTTCTACCACAGACAAGCCAGCCTCCAAGTCCGGTTTAGCGCTACTTTTGCCGGAATTGCGCCGCCGCGATGCGTTGATTGGCTGCCCGGTGGCGATCGAACTTTCCTCGGAAACCATCTGCGGAGAAGCCGCAGGCATTGACGGCAGCGGCCGCTTGTTAGTATGTTTGGCGGGCGATCGAATACAAGCCTTTACCTCCGGCCGAGTTCGATTAATTTAAGAGGAAGAAGGAAGAAGGAAGAAGGAAGAAGGAAGAAGGAAGAAGGAAGAAGGAAGAAGGAAGAAGGAAGAAGGAAGA
>NZ_JAUBTL010000005.1:0-193504 GCF_036702475.1 Microcoleus sp. D2_18a_B4 | reverse complement strand
ATCGCCTGATTGTCGGTATGATCGAATCAATGACGTGGCGATCGCCTGACTCACTCTTTTAAGATACAAGGGGCGGGTTTCACGAATAATAATTGCCTAAAGCCAACAATCTCGTAAACCCGCCCCCACCCAACGACAAATCACTAACTTCAAAAAATATGACACTTATTCAAGAAAAAACACTTGCATCAAAAGTTCGCGGCGACTTCCCAATTTTGAATGAAAAAGTTAACGGTAAACCGCTAGTTTATTTAGACAATGCAGCTACTTCTCAAAAACCCCTAGCTGTGCTCAACGCTTGGCGTGATTACTACGGACAATACAATGCAAACGTCCACCGCGGCGCTCACACTCTCAGTGCCAAAGCGACTGATGCTTACGAAGGTGCGAGAGACAAAGTTGCGGCGTTTGTAAATGCGGCGTCGCGGCAAGAAATTGTTTACACTCGCAACGCCACCGAAGCGATTAATTTGGTTGCTTATTCTTGGGGTTTGAGCAATCTGCAAGCCGGAGATGAAATTATCCTGTCGGTAATGGAACACCACAGCAATCTCGTTCCCTGGCAAATGATGGCTCAAAGAACCGGTGCGGTGCTGAAGTTTGTCGAGTTAACGGAAACTAACGAGTTTGATTTGGAACAGTTTAAAACCCTGATTTCCCATAAAACTAAATTGGTGTCAACCGTTCACGTTTCTAATACTTTGGGCTGCATCAGTCCAGTCAAAGAAATCTGCAAAATTGCCCACAGTTTCGGCGCAAGAGTTTTAATTGATGCTTGCCAAAGCGTGCCGCACATGATAGTAGATGTGCAAGCAATAGATTGCGATTGGCTGGTTGCTTCCGGTCACAAAATGTGCGCTCCGACTGGCATCGGTTTTCTGTACGGTAAGCTGGACTTGCTGAGAGAAATGCCTCCGTTTTTCGGCGGGGGCGAGATGATTGCTGACGTGTTTCTCGATTATTCCACCTATGCCGATTTGCCACACAAATTTGAGGCCGGCACGCCTGCAATCGGCGAGGCGATCGCCCTTGGTGCAGCAATCGATTATCTTAGTAACATTGGCATGGATAAGATTCACGCTTGCGAAGCAGAATTGAATGCTTATATGTTCCAACAATTGCGGCAAATTCCCGAAATCAAAATTTACGGCCCGCAACCAGACAGCAACGGCGAAGGTAGGGCAGCTTTGGCGGCATTTACAGCCGGAGAAATTCACCCTCAAGACTTGTCTACCATGTTAGATCAGGAGGGAGTCGCGATTCGTTCCGGGCATCACTGCACGCAAGCTTTGCACCGCTATTTGAACGTTTCATCTACTGCCAGAGCGAGTTTGTATTTTTACAATACTCGCGAAGAGATTGATGTGTTTGTGAAAGCGTTGAAAGAGACGATCGACTTTTTTGCTGGGATTATGGGATAATTTGGTGGGTGATGGTGCGCGGGTAGAAATTGAGAAGCGATCGCCCTTTTTTTGACCGCAGACGAAGGCAGATGAACACGGATGAACGCGGATGAAGAAGAGAGCGATCGCACCCCAAATACAAGGAGGCGATAATGTTTGTGTTAAACCTATCAGCCGAAAATTGGGTGGGCAACCAGGATGAAGGTGACTTAATAGAAAGTCCTACTTGGAGTCAAATAGAACAAGCCATCCGCGAGTTAAATGGGAAAACTAAAACTTTAGTTACCTTGGGTGCAGATGACGAGTGTTATATGAGCATTGGTGGCGGCGAATCCGGCAAATATATTGTTAACGTAACTTTTGATAACGTTAGCTTCCATAATTTAGTAGATCCATCAAAACCAGATGCAATAGAAAAGCTAGTTATCGGCGGACAAGAAGGTAATTATTCTGCCAAAATGTGTGTGAAATTAGAGACTGCACTGTTGGCAGCTCAAACATTTACCCAGGGCTGTTTCATTCTCCGTAGGGGCAAACCCCCCGTGGTTGCCCCCATGTCTGAAACGCCTGTGAAATCGTCTGTGGGGGGGCGGGCACGGGGGCACCGCCCCTACAAAATCGCGATTTTCGTAAGAATGAAACCGCCCTGAACATTTACCGTATCACGACAACTTCAAATATCACTGTCTTGGGAAGAAGAGAAAGAATTAGTAATGCTGTGATCAAATAAGATTTAACACAACCTAAGTGAAGTGCGATCGCCCTTTCATCCATCCGCGTTCCTCCGCATCTATCAGCCTGCATCTGCGGTAAAAAAAAGACCGGGAAGCGCAGCTATCCCGTAAAAAATCGCCCTTTTGATAGTATCTGGGCCTGTGGTAAAATAAAACTAGAGTTTTCTCAGCTCAAGGAGATTTTGAGATGATTGCTACTACTTCAAGTTTAGCCGAACAGAGAACACTGCTAGAAAACATTAGCTGGCAGACCTTTGAAACGTTGCTCAAAGAAATAGGCGATAAGCGAGGTTATCGCATAGCTTACGATGAAGGGAGACTGGAAATTATGGCGCCACTATTTGAACATGAGAACTACAAGAGCAATTTCGGTAATTTCATCCTTGCTTTAGCAGAAGAACTCGACATTGAAATTAAAAGTGCTGGCTCAACTACTCTCAAACTCAAAAATGCCAAAAAAGGCATAGAACCAGATAACTGTTATTATATCCAAAATGAAGCAGCAGTTAGAGGCAGGCAAGAACTAGATTTAGAAACTGCCCCACCGCCAGACTTAGCAATTGAAATAGATATTACCAGCAGTTCAGTTGATAAGTTGGCCATTTACTCCGCACTTCGTGTCCCGGAACTCTGGCTATATAACGGGCGAGTTTTGAAATTTTATCAGTTGGTAGAAACTGAATATATTGAGCGCGACTTTAGTATTGCTTTTCCCTTTGTATCGGTAGTAGAAATGGCTGGGTTTTTCAGTCGGACTCAAACGATAGGAGAAATTGCTTTGCTGAAATCCTTTAGAACTTGGGTTAAAGGGAAAATATAATATTCTCTAGCAAGGTGCGCCGTGCACACCCTACATAATTAGGTGCTGCGCCCAAGACTATTAAAACTCCCTAATTTCAGGATGGATAAACTGATAACCAGCCGCCTTAATCTTTTGATTCGACACCCTCGCATTATAAGGCCGCACGCTAGGACTTCCATCCCAAGAAACTTTAGGCAAATTATTAGCTTCAAAAATGCGATCGAGCAATTCACCACTGGATAGCGACACATCCCCGACTAAATTGTAAATTCCCTGCAATCCATTTTCCCAAGCAAAAGTTAACCCCCCAACAATATCATCTCGATGCACCCAATTAGTAACATCTTCCCCCCTACCGGGACGAGTGCTCCCAGCCCAACCTCCAAAGATTTTAACTAATTCTCGCCCAGGCCCATAAATTCCTCCCAAACGGAGAATGCAGACGTGAAGATTGGGACTAGATGCTGCTAATAAAACCCGTTCTGTTTCTGCGAGAATTTCACCATTTGGATTAGCAGGCGCTACGGGTGATTCTTCATTTACCAATTCACCTTGGCGATCGCCATACACAGAATAAGTAGCCGTATAAATAACCTGCTTTACTGTCGGTATCTGCTGCAAAACCGATACTAAAGTTGTCGCAGTATCTAAATAACTTTCCCGATAAGCATGAGGATTTCGGGCACCGACGCACAGCATAACAGCATCTTGTTCTTGGAGTACAGAGGCGATCGCATCTTTGTCATTTCCCTTGAGCACGGCTACCCGCTGCGCGACACCCTCCAACTCAACTACTCGCGTCGCCGTCGTAGTTGTCGCCGTCACGGTACAATCAGATTTGCCGCGTAAATGTTTGGCTGTCGCAGTACCCACATAGCCACAGCCGACGATCGCAACTTTCATAAAAAATTCTCCATTGTGTCATGCTCTCTAAAATTATTGCCGGTTTCTGAAATCATGGCGCGCTGAGTTTTGTGGTAAAATGCAAAGCGTCGTTATCAATCGGAGTAGCATCGTGTCCGAGAGAGATATTTTTGCCACATCCTCAGAAAGCGAACTTTTAGCTTTTTATGGTTCTTTGTTTGCGATCGCAGCCGCCGATGGTTCCGTTGATATTGACGAACTAGATTTGTTGTTTAAAACCATAAATTTAGACAAATTTTCTGACTCTGCAAAGACTCAAATCCAATCCTACACAGCCAGTCCCCCATCACTCAGCGACTGTTTGCAAACACTCAGCCAGTCAGAAGAACCGCTGCGTTTGGGAGTCATGTATTTTTTAATTAACATTGCTGGGGCAAATAAGACGCTGCATCCCGCAGAAAGCGAGGCGATCCAATCGGCAAAAAAACTGCTGGCGGTTTCCGACTTGCAAATCCCAGCCATGCAGGAATTCATCGCAGACATGAAACAAATACAGGAGGCTGCCCCTAAGAAAAATCAGGTTTCAGCCTCCTTCAATTCCGCTGTTTCCCAGCTTAAAACTAAGGGCATTCCTCTCGATTTGATCGACCGAAAAGGAACCACAACAAATCTCAGCAACCCCAAAATCAACTATTCAGATGAAAGTTTTTGGACTAAACTTAAAAACTTTGCTTTAACCGCAGGAAGAGAAGTAGTTGAAAAAGCTTTGATTCTCTACTATACGGCTCAGAACCCAAACGTGCCTGCTTGGGCCAAAGGAGTTGTAGTTGGAGCTTTGACCTATTTTATATCTCCTGTCGATGCCATTCCCGATGTATTAGTTGGTATCGGGTTCACCGACGATTTGGGAGTATTGCTGGCGGCAATAGCTACTGTTTCAGTATACATTAATGCTGATACTAAAGAACAAGCTAAACAAAAAATGAAAGATTGGTTTGGTAAATAATATTAGAAGTCAGTAGTCAGTAGTCAGTAGTCATTAGTCAGTAGTCAGTAGTCAGTAGTCAGTAGTCAGTAGTCATTAGTCAGTAGTCATTAGTCATTAGTCATTAGTCATTAGGAATAATTACCAATTACCAATGACCGATTACCAATTACCAATTACCGAGTTCAGTCTTTAATCGGCTTACCATCTCGATTGACAATACGGCTTTCACCATCCTTAGCCGTGACATTTTCATAAACCCCTTCATCCCGCTTCACGTACTTGCTGAACCCCTGATTTTTATAATCGGTGTCCGATGTCGGCTTCATCAACCTCGGAGCGCTCAGCAGCCGGCGTACCGGAGCATCTGCGGGAGTCTCCCCGGGTTCGCGCTTAGCCAACTCGCACAGTTGGCCCCAAGTCGAAACTTCCAGGTTCATGCTGTGCCAAACTTCTAACTGCTGGTTGTTTTCGGGACACAAATAATCGTATACAGGCATACTAAGAATCTCGTTTGCAACTACTAAAATTACTAATTGCACGGTTATGGAGAATATTATAGCTCAACCTTACTAAAAATTCAACCCTAAAAATCAAACTTTACTATTTTTAACGGTTGTTGAAACCTTAAATCAGCTATATTATTAACCCAGTGTGCTTGCTCCCGGATGCGATCGAGACAAAGCGCAAAAGTACCCTACCCTGAAATCCTCTGACTCGATCGCACGATCGCACGATCGACGGCTAGCAAATGCCCGCAAGACTTCCGTGAATGCCGTCAAAGGATTGATCATCATTTTCAGACTGTACGCAAATCACAGATTCTAAGTTTCAAATTTATTTATTTACTCACCAGCGAGGATTTACCGATGAGCGATTTCAAAGTTACCCCAGAAGTAGAGCTGAATACAGCTCAAATGTTAGAGCGATACCAACTGCAAGATGAGACAAATCTGCGACGTTGGGCAAAACTGCACGGCATTAACAGCACTCGCGGTTTCTTCTATCCCAGTGAAGTAGATTTGATGGATCACGCTCACCACCATCTTTACAATTTGGGAATGAGCATTGCTGACTACCAAAGTCTTTTAGACCGGCGCCGCAGCCATTCCCAGACTCCGGGCGACCAAAATAAAACAGTAGCAAGTCAAGTTGCTGACGAAGCATACGATGCCATAGAAACGCTAACCGATCAGTATGCTGAAGCTATTGATTTAATGGGAGAACGTATAGCAGACCATTTCATAGATGAACTCGATTTATCTGTGATGCGACACCTTTCTCAAAAAGTGAAAGACCGCCGCACTCTCAACGGTCAAACTAAAAAGCCTAACCGTTTTCTCCAAGTGATTAAAGCCGTGTTGCAACCGAGCAGCGAAAATACGCTTCTGGTTCCCAAAAAAGAGGATGACTCTAGTTTAGAATTAGAACAGCATCATCGGCTCGGCTAGTCGCCGATTTTTTTGAAAGACTAAGAGACTTTTCGTTCAATTTACTGGTCAAATTTACTGAAAAGCAGACCCGAACCCTCCCCTTGTCAAGGGGAGGGAGCAAGAGTCAATCGATTTTAGATTTTAGATTTTAGATTAAAGAATTGAAGCATTGACCCCACAGATAAATTGGGGGGGCAAGTTTCATCGGATACAGGTTTTTTATTTCTGGGTCCTGAGTCTGCGAAGGAATGAATCCGGGGGCTTGTATCCTGGATGCTTTCGGTCACATTTTTTATATTATGAAGGGGAACTGAAGAGAATAAATTAACGTTTCCCAGAAGTCTAAATAACTTTTAAACTGATGTTGGGTTTTGCGAATCAGCCAAACCTAATATAACTGCGGACAGATGGCGCGATCGCCAAAATTAGAGATAATATCTGCAGAATTGAACCTGTCAACCTCGCCCAAGGTAAAAAAATGATTAAATCCTGGATGGTAATTGGAGGCGTCGCCTTTGTAGTAGCTTTAGCTGCTAGCTTAATCCCGCCCAGGGACATCCAATGGTTCAACCGCTTGCAGCGTCCGAGATGGCTAGTATTTGAAAGAGCAATTCCCCTAATTTGGACAGTGATTTTTATTTGTGCAGCTTGGTCAGCAGTGATTGTTTGGGAAAAAGAACCAGGAACTCAGGAGACTTGGCTGAGAATGGGTTTGTACCTGCTTTTAGAAATAGTAACTATGTCTTACACCTCGGTTATGTGCAAAGTTAGGAGCTTAAAAGTCGGCACAATAATCGGCGGAACGGGCGCTATTTTAAGCGTAATCCTAGCTTTAACTGTGTTGCCAGTTTCCGAGCCTGCCGCCCTGTTATTGCTGCCTTACATACTTTGGAGTCCGATCGGCACTTACACCACTTGGGTAATGATGCACCTGAATCCGGCGGATGTTTAGCCTGTCATGGAATTAGTCATTTTAATGGGATTGCAAGCATCGGGAAAAAGCACATTTTTTCGCGACTATTTAGCTGCCACGCACGTTTTGGTAAGCAAAGATTTAATGCGAAACAATAAAAATAAATCGCGCCGACAAATTCAATTAATTGAAAATGCACTGCAAGCAGGTCATTCAGTCGCTGTTGATAATACCAATCCCGAAGTTCTAGATCGCAAGCCGCTGATTGATACGGGTCGCACCTATAATGCCAAAATCATCGGTTACTACTTTGAATCAATAGTCAGCGACTGTTTAGCTCGAAATCAAAAGCGATCGGGCAAATCTCAAGTTCCAGACATAGCAATTTATGCTACTATAAAAAAAATGGTATTGCCCAGTTACGGCGAAGGGTTTGAACGGCTGTTTTGGGCCCGCATAGCAGAAAACTTAACCTTTGAAGTAAAAACCTGGCCCGCAGAGGAAATTATTCATGGACAATCAGACATTTGAAAAAAAAATGCGCGAGCTTGAATATTTTCACAGCCTGCGTTTATTGCCGGGAACTCACACAGTAATTCGCGCCGACGGTCGCAGCTTTTCCAAATTTACTTCCTCAAGTTTTGATAAGCCTTTCGACTTAAAATTCCACGAATTAATGGTGGAAACTGCCAAAGCGCTCCTGTCAGAACTAGACGGCATTTACGCTTATACCGAAAGTGACGAAATCTCAGTTTTGTTTCCTCCAGATTGGGATTTATTTGACCGCAGCTTAGAAAAAATTGTCTCTATTTCTGCCAGTATTGCCAGTGCAACTTTCACTCGCGCCGCCCAAACAGCAGTCAGTTTTGACAGCCGCATTTGTTCTGCAGCCAACAAATCGCAAGTAGTAGATTATTTTCTATGGCGCCAAGCAGATGCAGCGCGGTGCGCTTTGAATGGCTGGAGTTATTGGATGCTGCGAAAAAATGGCGAAACTGGTGAAAATGCAGCAGTTATATTAGACAAACAATCGGTGGCTTTCAAAAACGAATTGCTATTTCAAAACGGAATTAACTTTAACGAAGTGCCGGCTTGGCAGCGCCGGGGAACGGGAGTGTATTGGGAAAAATACGAGAAACCAGGTTATAACCCGATCGAAGGCAAAGAAGTTGTGGCAGTGCGGCGGCGACTCAAAGTCGATGAAGAGCTGCCCGTGAAAGATGAATACAAAGAATTTATTTACCAATTTTTAAATGTTGGCGATTAACGATTAAGGATATCTTGTCAAATCCGCTGGCAATTGATGAATTCTTAGTCGGTTTTAACTGAGATGTTGCACCATTCTCAATTAGTCTTTTATGAACAGGCTTTTCGGCCTGTTCCACAATAAAATTTATATTTTGTGGAACAGGCATCTTGCCTGTTGCTGACAATGGTGCAAGATGTGAGTTTTAACCGAATGCAAGCTGTGAGAGGGGGGTTTAAACCCCCGCCCAATCTCCGGCAAACCAGTTAACCTAGCGATTGCCAGAGCTGGTAGGAGGCTCAGTTTCCGGCGGTTCAGGAGGGGGAGATTCAGACTCAGGAGGATTCAGCGACTCCTCCCAAACTTTGATTTGCGATCGAGCTTGCTCAAAAGCCCGAGTACCCGAAGGAATTTTCTTCAAAGTCGCGATCGCCCCAGCCAGATCCGACGACGACTGTTCCACACCAAGCGCCAAAATCCGCTGGCTCCACTCATCAATCGCCTCACTCGCCTGCCAACGGAGCGGACTCGACTCGGGAACCTGACTTGCGAGCCCAATTGCCGTTTGCAAAGCGTCAGCAGTCCCGGATCGGGCGGTCTGACGGGCGTTCTGCAAACCTTGCTCGCCCTGAAATTGAGCCTCCCAAGTCCGAATGTTCGATCGAGCTTCCTCATAAAGCACCCGTCCCGATCGAATCCGGCGGGCCATCTCAATTGCCCCCGCCAAATTGCCGCCCGCCGCTAGCTGCTGAGCTCTATCCAAAAACGGCTGGTCAACAAGCCGCTGTCTCCTCTCGATCCAAGCTTGAATTTTGGCTTGAGCTTCCACGTAAAGCGCCCTACCTCTACCGATCCGAGAAGCTTGAGCAACGGCGGCTTCCAGAGCATTCGGATCGCCCGTACTTGCCAAATCGTTCGCTCTTTGCAAATACGGACTGTCTTCCAGCAGCTCGATTTGACGGCTCAAGGTGCTAATTTGACTGCGAGCTTCCGAAGCGCGGGGATTTGATTCCGGGACTGTTTGCAATTGCGCGATCGCAGCCCTCAAATCATTTACCCCACCAGGCGCCGCCAGCCTGCTTGCCATATCCAAAACTTTGACATCAGCCATTTCTTGCTGCCAGCGGCCGACTAAATCTTGAGCTTGTTTGTATAAAGGGCGGCCGGAATTCAACTTTTGAGCAATCTCGATCGCCTTGGAGAAACCCTCAACAGAGCCAGTAGAAGCCTGAGAAGTAGCATTCGCCAACTGGTTAAAATCCTGTACTTGTTCCCTTAAATTTGCCGACTCTGGAATCTTGTTAGCGATCGCGACCGCCTGCTCCCAATCCCCTGCCTGCAAGCGTTTTTGGGCGATCTCCAGAATTTTCTTGCTAAATTCCGCGATCGCCTTATTGGCAGCTTGATACAAATAACTGTTTTGACCAATTCCCTGAGCCAGCTTAATCCCCTTCACCAGATTGTCGAGACCTCCCTCGGAGGCTGTATTGCGGGCTTTTACCAACTTATTGCCCTCAGCCCGAGTCGTCTGAATTAGCTTAGTCAATTCCTCGTACTTAGCCGATTCCCAGAAAGTATTTCCCAAATCCAAAAGCAGAGTAGCTTGGCTGAAAGCCTGCGTCCACTCTTCCTGACGCAAGTGGTCTTCAGCCGTGCGGTAAATTTTCTCTGCATCGCTCCATATCGACTGCCACTTTTCAATCTGCTTTTCCATCTTCGGGTAAGCGGGAACGTTTTTAGGAACCTTGCGAGCGAGCGCAATCGCCTCCTCCAGCTTTCCTTCTTGGAAAGTAGCATTTCCCAGTCTAAGAATATCCTCCGACCACCGATCGATTTGAGTGTTAATTCTCGGCCGCAGCGGATGGTTTTGTGGCAAAGCATTCACTAATTCGATCGCCCTGAGCAAATCATCCGCCGTCCGCTTGCTTGCTGCTTCTTGAGCACAAAAAAAGCGATCGTTAGCAGAAGCCGTCGGCCAAAAAATCTTTGAGCAATTGGACTGCGAGGTCAGGTTGAGTAAAGACGCAATTGCCACAAACCCCATACCCACCGATAGCATCAAACTCACCGCCAGCCAAAACTGCCACTTATTCGACCAGTTCCGCCACAACGGATTGTGTTCCCCCGGCGGCTGCGAGTTTTCCCCAGACAAATTCGGCGGTAGTTCCAGATGCCCTCCCGGCAGTTTTCCCGAAGTAACCAATTCTCGAAGCTCTTTAAGTCGTTCAGCCCGGTTTTTCCTTGCTGGTAGCCGCACCAGCGACGAAGTATCCTTTGTTGACTCCAAGGATTCTGATGCAGACCAACGGCCTGATGTTTTGCGATCTTGACTCATATCCTCACCACAAACAACAACCAGCCTGTCTTAATTATTTCAAAACAGCGATCGCTGCTATTGACTGCTCTATAGAATGTATTCATCACTTTTAAATACTCGTGCAGGCGAAAGACTAAAAGAGCCGATCGCCAAACCGCCAAAATCAAAATTTTGTGATTAGGTAATTGATAATGCGTAATTGGCAATTGGTCAAGGCCGTCATCCCTAACTCGCACTCAATAGAGCCAATTACACATTATCGTCTCAAGAACCGGAGTTTGAGCGCAAATCGCCGATGAGTTCCGCAAGTTGGTCGCTATTAGCTTTGTAAACCTCGTTGCAGAAATGGCACGTAGCCTCAGCCCCCCCATCTTTTTCAATCATGTCTTGGAGTTCGGCTTCGCCCAACATTTTCAAAGCTCCCAAAACTCGATCGAACGAACAGCCACAGTCAAAGCGCACCATCTGAGTTTCCGGGAAAATTTCCAGCCCCATATCTCCCAGTAACTCTTCGAGAATCTGGTGCAGCGTTTTGCCCGATCGCAGCAGTGGCGTAAAGCCCGACAATTGAGCAACTCTAGATTCTAAAGTTTGCACCAATTTTTCGTCCGTTGCCGCCTTCGGCAGAACCTGCAACAGCACACCCCCAGACGCTTCTACCCCGCCCGCCCCTACAAACACCCCCAAAACCAGAGCCGAAGGCGTTTGCTCCGAGGTTGCCAAATAGTGAGTCAGATCGTCGCCAATTTCGCCGGAAACCAATTCTACCGTACTTGAGTAAGGGAAGCCGTATCCAACGTCCCGCACCACGTACAAATAACCGTCACCTATTGCTCCGCCGACATCGAGTTTGCCTTTAGCATTGGGCGGCAATTCCACTTCGGGATTGTCCACATAACCTCGAACCGTTCCATCCAGTCCCGCATCAATCAGAAGCCCGCCCAGCGGCCCATCTCCTTTGATGCGAATGTTGACTCTCGATTCGGGCCGCTTCATGCTGGAGGCGAGTAACAGCCCCGCCGACATTGTGCGCCCAAGGGCCGCTGTAGCCACGTAGGAGAGCTTATGCCGCCGTCTTGCTTCTTCGGTGAGGCGGGTGGAAATAACCGCTACAGCGCGAATTCCGCCCTCTGCGGCTGTAGCGCGAATTAATTGATCGGCCATGAAAAACCTTACTTTGTCTTTTGATACCTTCTTGAACTATTTTATAAGTTCTTGAAGGTTGTGGCAGCAGAGAGCAGCACTTGACTCAGCGGGCCTGGATGTGCGATCGAGCTTCAGAACTCGCCTCTGTTTTCTATAAAACCTTGATTAATCAACTCTTTATTAACAAATATTCGGGCTCATTCTTCCACTTAAATATTTATTTAAGATGCCCGGAATAACGAGTGCATTTATTTTCCACAATCCACCGTCTTCTCAGTCTTTTTATAACAACTAACAACTAACAACTAACAACTAACAACTACTGACTAATGACTAATGACTAATGACTAATGACTACTGACTACTGACTAACAACTAACAACTACTGACTAATGACTAATGACTAATGACTAATGACTAATGACTACTGACTAATGACTAATGACTAATGACTAAAGCTTATCTTGGCGCTAACCAGACGATTACCTAACCTTTACCTTGGCCGGTTAGAGTCAGAGGCGTAGGTCTCAGACCAATGTTTTTTAGCTGGAAATAAGGGATATGCCACCAACATCCAAAGCACTTTTAGCGGAAATCCAGCATAACACAGGAGCGAGTCGAAACTTGCATTTTTATGCCAAGGGCGAAACCATCCCTATGATGCCGCAAGGCCTTTGGCGAGTCTGTCAAGGTCTAGCACAACTGAGTACGCTTTATCCAACCGGGGAAGAAGGACTTTTGGGTTGGGTTGGGCCTTCGATGTGCTTCGGTTTGTGGTTGACAAGCTTGCAGACTTACCGAGCTACGGCGACATCAGATATTTATTTGATGTGGTATTCTATGGTGGAAATCGAAGCTTCTCCTCAATTGGCTCACGAGTTGCTGCCTCAAATGGTACGGCGGCTGCGACAAATGGAAGCAATTTTAGCGATCGCCGGACAGCGGCGAGTAGATGACCGTTTGTATCAGCTACTGCTATTATTGCAACAGGAATTCGGTCAGCCTGTGGTTGAGGGAACTCGTTTGAATATCCGCTTGACACATCAAGATATTGCTAATGCGATTTGCACGACGCGGGTAACAGTAACTCGAATGCTGGGAAAATTGCAGCAACAAGGGTTAATCAGTCGAGATGGCGATCGGCATTTAATTCTTAACAAAGATGTTTTTGCGTCCACCTCCGATTTGTTTGGCTGCAACCCTCAAGCAGTGTAGCAAGCGCAGAAAAAAATCTTATTCTGCTTCGCCAATCAGCGTAAACGCCCCCCAATCTTGCGGAGTTGGGTGCATCTTCATTGTAATCAGCATTGCTTGCCGCAAAGCTTGAGCTTTATTAGGGTTTAGCTGTAACTGGCGATAGAATTCTGCCATTAATTCCGCTGTCGCAGCATCGGGTACTAACCACAGAGAAACGATAATACTAGGAACTCCAGCACTAATTAAAGCACGAGATAACCCAACCACCCCATCACCTGTGAGTTTTCCTCTGCCAGTATTGCAAGCACTTAATACCACTAATTCAGCATTTAATTTGAAATCCAATATTTCGCTCGAAGTCAGCAATCCGTCATCATTTTCTGATGGAGCCAGGGCGATCGCTCCCGGTAAATCTCGCCTCTTCACTTCATTGAGTAATCCGTGAGTTGCCAGATGAATAATCCGGGCTTTTAGCATCTGTTGAACAATCGATGATTTAGTCGCTTGAGCGCCTGTAATCGGTTGAGTCTTCAGAAGTTGGGCAATTGTAATTGCTTCCCGTTCGCTGCCCGGTAAGGGATCTAATTGGCGCGGCGGGTTGCCAATTTTGGGCATAATTGGATTGCCGACGACGAGGTTATTTTGCAGAGAAAGTTGTCGGGCTTTTTGCCGCGATTGGCGGGTGAACTGTAAAATTTGAATGGCGGGAGCGGTGAGGATGGTATGTTTTTCAATCAAATATTGACCTGTCGGATCTTGTAAGGCGACAAAGGGAACTAAAAACAGGGATTGATGGGGAATGAAGATGACAGGAGCATTCGGGTCAGTAGGTAAAAGATCGGCAATGGGTTGAATGAGTAGTTGATAAATTTGCTGTAATTTGGGGTAGATTATGCGAGAATTAGCAGGGGTAGAAGCAGGGGGATTAGCCGCTTGTCGATTGGCAGTGTCCCCCGATACACCCAGAGCATCGCGAGTGCCGCGAATCATCTCAGCTAATGCTGTATCTTCCTCGTTTAATCCTCTCCTCCCGGTAGCAGCAGATACTCTTGTCTCTTCGGTGGCTTCGGGTAGATTGATGTAGAGAGATTTGAGGTTAACGGAGCGAAAGGTAATTTCACCAGTCGGCTTGATGACCCAAATATAAAGGGCTTCATTCCCAATAGTTGAATACTCGACGAGGGTAGCGTTTTGCTCTTTAGCGATTTGTTGAATTTGCTGGATATTGGGCGGGTCGATCGTAGTTGCGATCGAGGCAGATGGGGCTTGGCGAGATGCCAATAACTCCACAAAAGCTCTGGCTCTACCCCGTTCGGCAATTTCTAAAGCGTCATTAGTTTTTTTCTGAGCAATGAAGACTTTTTGTAAAATGACGTAGGGGTTAGTTTGAGTTTCAAAGATTGACACTTTATTGGCATCGTCTAATCCAGCACGGAGAGATTCGGAAACTTTAATACTATCAAGTAGGGTTTTCTCTGCTGCTGGGAGATTGCCAGAGTTGGCGAGAGCAACTCCTAGATTGTTGAGAGCTGTCCCCTCGCTTGGGCGGTCTTTAATTTCTCGCGCGATCGCCAACCACTGCTGAGTGTACTCGATGGCTTTGGCGTAGTCGCCGAGGGAATAGTAAGCAAGTCCCAGACTTCCCAGAGCCTCCCCCTCGCTTTGGCGGTCTTTAATTTCTCGCGCGATCGCCAACTCCTGCTGAGCGTACTCGATGGCTTTGGCGTAGTCGCCCAGGAAAAGGTAAGCATTTCCCAGATTTCCCAGAGCTTTCCCCTCGCTTTGGCGGTCTTTAATTTCTCGCGCGATCACCAACTGTTGCTGAGCGTACGCGAGCGCTTGGGCGTAGTTGCCGAGTTTACGGTAAGCAATTCCCATATTTCCCAGAGCTTTCCCCTCGCTTTGGCGGTCTTTAATTTCTCGCGCGATCGCCAACTTCTGCTGAGCGTACTCGATCGCTTTGGCGTAGTCGCCGAGGGAATAGTAAGCACTTCCCAGATTTCCCAGAGCCGCCCCCTCGCTTTTGCGGTCTTTAATTTCTCGCGCGATCGCCAACAACTGCTGAGTGTACTCGATGGCTTTGGCGTAGTCGCCGAGGGAATCGTAAGCATTTCCCAGATGTCCCAGAGCTGTCCCCTCGCTTTGGCGGTCTTTAATTTCTCGCGCGATCGCCAACTGCTGCTGAGCGTACTCGATGGCTTTGGCGTAGTCGCCGAGGTCATTGTAAGCAATTCCCAGATTTCCCAGAGCTTTCCCCTCGCTTTGGCGGTCTTTAATTTCTCGCGCGATCGCCAACTGCTGCTGAGCGGACTTAATTTCTTCAGCGTAGCGGTCGAGGTTGTAGATGGTATCGTAAGCACTTCTCAAATTTCTGTCAGCTTCTACCTCACTTCGGCTGTCATTAATTTCTCGTGCGATCGCCAACTGCTGCTGAGCGTAATCAAGGGCTTTGGCGTAGTTGCCTAGATAATAGTAAGCTTCTTTCAAAATTCCCAGAGCTCTCCCCTCACTTCGGCGGTCATTAATTTCTCGTGCGATCGCCAACTGCTGCTGAGCGTAATCAAGGGCTTTGGCGTAATCGCCGAGGTGACTGTAAGCACGTCCCAGACTTTCGAGAGCCCACCCTTCAGCTTGGCGGTTTTTAATTTCCCTATAAATTATTAGTGCCTGTTGCAAAGACTGTAATCCAGCTTGAAATTGACGACTCTGATACTGCTGATGCCCTTGGTCGGACAGTCGGTCTGCTTCAGCTTTCCGCTCAGCTTGCGTCTGAGCCAAGGCCTGAGAATTGATGATTTTAAATTGAGAATTAGGGATAAATCGAAACTCACCTATAGTCAGCGCCGCTAAGATTGAGATCAGTCCCGACCATCCTATTTTTTGCAGTTTCATAACTTTTGAGTCGCCTCTGGTTTGAGTATCCGCTTGACGCATCTAAAATATTGCTAACACTTATTAAAGCTCAAATGCCACTCCATGAGAATTGTTTGTCTTAATTTTCATCTCGCTATCTACAGCAATAGATTGGCAGCCCGAAACGATACAATTAAGCGGTGCATCTATTTAGGACTAAACTCAATGGCTAACTCAACTCCAGAAACACCGCAACCAGACAAAAAAGAATTAGCTGACATCACAGCTAAACCTCAAGAACAACAAGAAGAACCGCCAAATAAGGGTGACGGGCGGAAATAGTCGATCGACATTCATCTGTGACGATATAAATCTCGAATTGCCTTAAGATCGCCTACTTCTTTTTTTCTCAAAATCTGTGTTCTTCCCTACAATACCGGTTCCTATAAATTGGTATTCTGCCAGTAGTTTTTAAGTAATAAACTAACCCGATTTTTGCCAAAAACCGGGTTAGTTTGCTATTGACAAATTATTCAGTTTGTGTATTGGGGTTGTTCGATCGCAACTTCGGCTTTCCCGGCTTTTCACGGAGACCGTTTAAAGAAACCACATCAGCCTCAGAACTCTCCCTAGCCACCCGAATCAGCAACCCCGACAACAACAAACTCGCCAACATCGAAGAACCCCCGTAACTAAAAAACGGCAGCGGCAAACCCGTAGTCGGCAAAACCCCCGTCGCCACCCCAATATTCAGCAGCGACTGTCCCACCATCACCACCATCACCCCAATCGCCACCAACTGACTTTCAATATTTCGAGCCTTCATCGCTACCCTCAAAGCCACAGTAGAGTAAGCCGCTAACATCAGCAATAGCGAGAAACCTCCCACCAAACCAAACTCCTCAGCAAACACAGCAAAAATAAAATCGCTGTACTGAATCGGCAAATAAAATAACTTTTGCTGCGACATCCCCAAACCCACGCCCCAAATGCCCCCTGAACCGACAGCCAGCAGACTTTGAATCAACTGATAGCCGTCTTGCATCGGATCAGCCCAAGGATTGAGAAAAGACATAATCCGGCGACGCTGATATTCCCTCAAACTAATACTTAAAACGGCTAAAAGCATTCCCCCCATAGCCGTTGCGCCCAACTGCAAGTAAGGCAAGCCCGCAGCCAAAGCCACCAACCACAAAGTCATCCCGCACAAAGCCGTGGTACTTAAATTTGGCTGCAACAAAATTCCCAAAAGCATTGCACCGAAAATTAACAGCCAAGTTAAGCGAACTTTATTCGTCAACCGGGACCAGTTGCCGAAAATGCGGGCGCTTTGGAGAACAAAAAACGGTTTGATCAATTCAGAAGGTTGAATAATCGGAACCGGGCCCAAAGATATCCAGCGAGTCGCCCCGTTGATTGTGGTTCCCACCCCCGGAACCAAGGTCAGCCACAGCAATCCCAGCAGCAACAAAACGCCTAACTGAGCTGTTTTGAGCAGGTAGCGCAGGGGGGAGTATACCATCAAGTTAAAACCGGCCAGCCCGATCGCCACTGCGATTAGCTGTCGTTTAAAATAATAAAGGCCGTCTCCAAATTCATAATTTGCAATGGGATAGGAAGCCGAAAACAATGCTGTCAGCCCGACAAACAGCCACAGGAAAGTCAGCCAGCGCAGCCAGCGGGCCTCAGCGGCCCATTGAGACGCGCTGGGGTCAAAAAAGGGAATCAAGCGTCGAATGTCATTAGCCATAGGATTTTAGAATGATCTCAATAAACTCTAACAAAGATGGCTAAAGTACCAGATTGGTTAATTTACGCATTAATCTGTTCGCTATTATATGGTTTGTGGGGATTTTTTGGCAATTTAGCGACTAAATATATTGACTACAAAACTGCTTTTGTTTATGAAGCAATTGGCGCTATCTTAACTACTTTATTTATTATTATCCAAACTAATAATTTTAGTTTTGAGGGAGATGTTAGGGGAATTTTGTTTGCCATGTTAGTTGGCGTTTGTGGCACTGTGGCATCATTAGTATTTTTTATAGCCCTTGGCAAAGGTGAAGTTGCCAATGTAGTGAGTGTTACGTCTATCTACCCGCTGATTACTATATTATTATCGTCTTTATTCTTGAAAGAGGCTATTACATTACCACAAATGCTTGCTGTTTTGTTAGCGATAATCGCAGTTATACTTTCTGCTTAGTAAATTACCCAGCACGCTCCCTGAGTACAGGTACAGTGTGGGCTTTCAATAGCCCTGAAATGATCTTGCACATTGCAAAACAATCTCGAACCTTCGGGCTTATTTACGAAAGCCCCAATAGCAGCAATATTCTTACTGCCGTTTAAGTCGGCATCACCTTTCCATCCACAATGACCACAAGCAAACTTTTTGCCGTTTCTATAAGATTCACCCTTTACAGGGTGAATATGATTGCATTTGTGGCACATTTGGCTAGTGTATCTAGGCTCAACAAACAAAATCTTTACGCTATGCTTTATAGCTGTGTAGATTAGGAATTGGCGCAACTGAAAGAAGGCCCAGCTATTGAATCGTCTCCGCTCTTTTTTCGAGCGTGGCTGCTGGTTTGTGCGCTCCCTAATTCCCGTCAAATCTTCCAAAGCGATAACTTGATTTTTGTTTTTAGCCTTAGTTACGACACGGTGACTGATAGTGTGGTTTACCAATGTCTGAAAACGCTTTTCCTTGCCCGACAACCGTTTCAACAATTCTCGACATCTACGCCGAGTGCTGCGCGTGCCTTTCGTGGCTTTTCGCTGGATATTTGCTCTCAACTTGGCATAATGATTTCTAACTTTGGTAATTTGTTTACCGCTAAATGTATCTCCATCAGAAGTAACTGCAATATCAGTCCTACCCAAGTCACAACCCAAAACTTGATTGCTGGGTGGAGGCTCGGCTGGCTGAGATTCAAGCTGAATATTAAGATAGTAACTGCCATTTTTGCGTTTGCACAAAGTAGCAGTCTTGGGGTTTTGACCTTCCAATAATCCAAGTTGGTAGTTCCCGATAGCCAGTGCAAACCTTTCCCTACCACCAGTAGTAGTCAGACTTACTGTCCAATCTTTTTCCCTAAAAGAAAAGATACGGGTATCGTAAGTGACGCTAGTAGGAGCAAATTTGTTAACAGGCTTCCCATCTTTTTTAGCTGTTTTTCTGTTGCCAGAAACCCGTCTAATAGCATGGATTGCTAGCTGCGCCGAAAGTCCAAACATCTCTCTGACATCGTGATATACCTGCATATTGCATCGCCAATTCATTTGTCAGGGTTGGCGGCACAGTTTGATTCACATATTCACAAGCATTAGCGAACGCCTGAAGGGTTGCATCAATTTTGATGGACTGCTCAGGCGTTACTTGGAGCTTGCAAGATACTGTCAGGACTTGTTTCATGACAAGATTGTATTACGTATTGAATAAATTCTGTTGCGTTTATAGATAATTTGTTCAGCTCTTGAGCCTCACGCGCATTCCTCCCGACACTCAACGGGGTACCGTTAGAGTGCGGGACTCCTGCTGTTTTAGTTGAAATATTTGTCAATGATTAAATTAACAACGCTGGGCATTCTTTCTTCTGCTATAACAAACAAAAAAGAGGTCATAGCGACCTCTTACCCCTCTATTAATCCAGCTTCGGCTCTTAAAGTAGGCCGGTATTAGCTCCGGGCTTACCGGTAGCCAGTTGCACTTTAATAATTCTGCCGCCCATTTTCATAATTCTTTGCTGTTCCCGGAACCAGTTGTCGTAAGGAACGAGCTTAGTAAAATAGGTATTTTGCAATTCGCGCTGAGTGCGGATGCGGGTTTGACTTGGGACGCAAGCAGTCACCTTAAACATTCTCATGGGAAACTAACTCCTGAGTAGGTTTACAGATTATTAGATGGATTTTTTAAAGATTGAAGGCAGGGAGTTAGGAGTCAAAACTAGCTCGTTAAAACTCGTCGGGCTTTCTCGGCAAGCCTTTGACGGTCTAGCAATCACTCTCAACTTCCCTGACCTCTTTTCAAAGCCAAAGGTAACAAGTCCAAAGTAAAAAGTTAAAAGTTAAAAGAGGCAAGAAATAAATCTTCTTCCTTCTTCCGACTTCCATCGGACTGAAATCTGTTACATCCGTTACATCCGTTACATCCGTTACAGAATCCGTTGCCGAACTTCCTTCTTCCTTCTTCCTTCTTCCTGAGTCTTAGCTCAAGCCAGAGCAGATGTAGTCGAAATAGACGCCCATTTCTTTACCAGCGTCAGAACCGACCAAACCGGCGGTGACTTCTTTCATTGCTTGGATTGCTTGTACGGTAGAACCGATGGGCACGCCCAAGGAGTTGTAGGTTTCTTTCAAACCGTTGAGCACGCGCTCATCGAGGATGGAAGGGTCGCCAGCTAGCATAGCGTAGGTGGCATAGCGCAGGTAGTAGTCCAAGTCGCGGATGCAAGCTGCATAACGACGAGTGGTGTACATATTGCCGCCGGGACGAGTTACATCAGAGTACAACAGAGACTTAGCAACTGCTTCTTTGACGATTGTGGCTGCATTAGCGCTGATGGCGGTAGCGGCGCGGACGCGCAGTTCGCCAGAAGCAAAGTAGTTCTTGAGCTTGTCTAGAGCGCTGATGTCGAGGTACTTACCTTGAACGTCAGAGGAATTGATAACGGCGGTAATTGCGTCTTGCATGGTTGTCTTGTTTCCTAGAAAGTGGCTGAGTCAGTCCAATTTTGGAGCTAGAATTTGGAATTTGGGATTTGGGATTTGAGATTTTTAACTGGCTGGTTATTTGCAATAGCTTTTAACTTGTTGCCGGCAACCCCCAATTTTTCAATCTAAAATCGAAAACCTAAAATCGAAATTCCTTACTGCATCGCACCGATAACGTAGTCGAAGTAAGAGGAAGCTTCGGAAGCATCTTCTCCAGACAGCAGCGAACTTGCTGCATTTTTCATAGCGCGAACGCCTTCGGCGACGGCTTCAATCGGGGTGCCGAGAGATTTGTACATTTCGCGGACGCCGACAATACCGATTTCTTCGATCGGAGTAATGTCGCCAGCTACGATTCCGTAGGTAATCAAACGCAGGTAGTAGTCCATGTCGCGCAAGCAAGTTGCGGTCATTTCTTCGCCGTAAGCGTTGCCGCCGGGAGAAACAATATCAGGGCGCTTTTGGAAAAGTTGGTCGCCTGCTTGTTTGACGATGCGTTCGCGGGATTCGCTCAAAATTTGGGCGATGCGGACGCGGCGTTCACCAGAGGTGACGAAGCTTTTGATCCGATCTAATTCACCTGGGCTCAAGTAGCGAGCTTCGGCGTCTGCGTTGACGATTGATTTGGTGACGATACTCATCTTGTGTGTACCCGCTGGATATTTTGCTATATGAACTGCTCCGCGCTGAGCTAGCGACGGCGGGCGCTTGCATCCCTTACCTTTCATGCTCAGGCAGGAGCTTTGACTCCGAAGGTCGGACTTTCCACAGCCAGCAACTGTTGAAGTTGTTGGGGGGCGGCTGCCTTCAGTGTTTGACGGCGCTTGTTCTTCACACCGGTGCGCTTGTGAGTGCCCGCACTAAGCCTGTCGCTTACAATACCATAAATGACTGATGCGATCTTTAATTTATGATAAAGATTGCAGCAGGCCACTTAGTGGCGATCGAGTGACTGTCGGACAGTTAGTAAGGATATTGCTCCTCGGACGCAACTACCTCTCGCAAGTATTTTGAGGCATTATGTTCACATTCTGAGTGTTACTGTAATAGTTTGTAACATTCCTTTTCATATTTGGGCCCTCGCTTGGGTCTGAGAAGTTAAAATTTCACAGAGAAAAAATATCTAAAATTACCTCGCAGCAAGGGTTGCAGGCGATTTATACCTCGCGAGGGAGCTGTGACGGGCGAGGGCGCGAGGTTCAAAGGCTTGGGCCTGAGAGGGAGGGAAGCGGGAGATGGGGGGAGACAGCGGGGAGACAGGGGGAGATGTGCGATCGTCTCACATCTTGCACCATTCTCAATCAGTCTTGGACGGGCGGGATCTCTTGCCCAAGGCGTGTCAACTTAAGGTAAAACCGATAGTCCGTCAGGGGTTGAAACCCCTGCCTCAAAGCGAAAGTCCTCTAAAAGAGGACTAATGAATGATTCAGTCCTCTTTTAGAGGACTTTCGCTATTAGACAGGGAATTCATTCCCTGGCGGACTGCCGGGTGAGCGGGAGGACTGGCGGACTAAAAGCTTAAGTTGACACCAATGGCTGCTGCCCAACTTTTACTCCCGGCAAGAACACTCACTCACTCTTTGTGTTTGTGGAACAGGCATCTTGCCTGTTCTCGATCGCGATGCAAGATATAAGAGCATCGGAAATCATGACTTTCGAGCTTGTAGCTAGATTTGACTCTCACTTTTAATCTGGTGCGCCGTGAAAAGAAATCTATCAGCCCTTAAAAAAGCTTTACAGTTTGGCATTAGCGGTGCAGTCGGCGGTTTCGTCGGCAATCTAATCACCGAACCTTTCATGCAGCGACTCCCTGGTTCGGAATCTTTTTTTGACAGTGCTTTTTTTGACAGTGCTTTTTTTGACAGTGTATTGTCTACAGGTCGCTGGTTTGGATTGGTAGGCGGTGGTATTGCTACGGCTATCATGTTCGGCTATTATTACTATATCAAAGGCAAGCCTCAAATTAAACAGGCTTTAAAAAATGGCGGATTGTTTGGTTTAATAGCAGGAGCCATTTCTGGGGCGATCGCCGAAGGTATTTACAGCGGAATTGGCGACGGAAACAACGAATTATTGCGAGTCATTTGCTGGGGAATAGCTGGCAGTTTGTTAGGACTTGGACTTGCACAGCGGATTCCTAATTTGGGGGCGCTTCGCGGCATGGGAGGCGGCGGTGTTGGGGGCGTGTTGGGCGGCTGTTTGTTTATTCTGTTTGCTTACAATTTATCCGGTACAGCAGGCCGTTTAGCTGGGTGTGCTGCGATCGGTTTTTGGATTGGCATCATGTTGGTTGTAGCTGAAACTTTGTTCAACAAAGCTTGGCTGGTAATTAGTTACGATACCGGAGCAAATCGCACTCTCACTCTGGGTTCGGAACCGGTGACTTTTGGCAGTGATGAAAATTTGTCTATTATCTGCATTCCTAATGTTTCGCCCTTGGCTATGCGGTTTGAATTGGAAGCAGGTCAAATTGTTTGCGAGAATGTTGATAGCGGGGCGGTGAGTTATTTGCGATCGGGCGACCAAAAGAAAATCGGCAACTGTACAATTACAGTAGGAAACTCTGACTTGCCAGCCCCAACACCGACCAATCTTCCGCCTACCTTTATATCAGATCAGCCCGCAGTAAATTCTTTTACCAGCGGTCAATTTTCCCTGAAATTAGGAAGTCGAGTTATTCCTCTGAGTGCGGGAACTCAACTATTCACCTCTGACATACCGAGTTTAACAGCCGCAGCATCTAACGGTCTTGTAGCTATAGTCACTTCTCGATCGAGAAACGAGCTTTCGTTAGGATTGACCAATTTGTCCGATCGCGCTTGGTGGGCTACAGACATTCAAGGTGATATAAAAATGGTAGAACCTGAAAGTACCCTGACTTTGGCGTTGGGAACTAAAATCGAATTCGGTGAAATTGACGGCGAAATTGTGTAAGTAAGCGAGTAGAAACTGAGATATTGCACCATTGTCAATAAACCTTTCATGGGCGGGCTCTCCTGCCCAACCCCTACTCCCCACCATAAAATTTCCTCTTTGTGGAACGGGCATCTTGCCCGTTCTTAACGTAAGTCCTGCCCCCAAGAAAATTTACTCTGTGTGGAACGGGCATCTTGCCCGTTCTTAACAACAATTCAAGCAGAACTTCCGCTAACTCCATTAATTACCGCCGCACCAATCAAATGAGCCAAACGCAAAGCTTCAGGAACTTTACCAGTGTCTGTCAAACGCTGGAGCACCCTCGCTATTACTTCGGGTTGTTCGCCGCACACTTGAAAAAAGAAAGGTTCAAAAGCGTGAATTTTACCAGCGCGGCGCAACAATTCTAAACGGTATTCCGAGTCGGGTAAATGGCGGAGGGCTTTTTCAACAGCATCTAAATCTGGTTGGCGGCGCATGACAGCAACGCAAGGAATTTGTAGCCGCGATGCTAACTCAGGAAGGTCAATAATATTGAAGCCGCCGAAAGCAATTCCGTCTAGCAAAACCAGATGCAATTGCGGCAGAAATTTGCCTCCGAGGAGTAGCCCCGAAATAGCATCCGTGGCATCTAATCCGTCTGGCAAAACTTGTCCCCACACCATTCCTTCAAATCGCGTTCCCCCGCAGACTATGCCCGCGATCGACACCAGGCTGCCGCTTGTACGAGAAAACGGAGCATCGTCAAAGCCAATAACCTTAATTGTGCGATCGAGCCTCAGCAAATCTGCCAGTTTCAACTTGGGGAATTCCGTCAGCTAAAGTTTTTGACATTAATTTGACTTCTAGATATAGTATCATATACCTTAAAGACCTCATTACTAAAAATATTTTAGACAATTGACCAAAAAATACATAGCAGCGATCGACCAAGGAACCACCAGCACCCGATTTATCGTATTCGATCGCCAGGGACAGAGAATTTGTAGCAACCAACAAGAACACCAGCAAATCTATCCCCAAGCAGGATGGGTTGAACACAATCCCGATGAAATTTGGCAGCGCACCCAAAGCGTGATTAAAAATGCCCTCGAAATTGGCAATATCGACCCGAAAGATATTGCTGCTCTCGGTATTACCAACCAGCGCGAAACTACAATTATTTGGGACAAAAAAACTGGCAAACCTTACGGTAATGCCATTGTTTGGCAAGATACCCGCACTCGCTTTATTTGCGATCAATTAGCTGAAGTTGAGGGCAAAGATAGATTTCAAAAACGATGCGGTTTGCCGCTGACAACTTATTTCAGCGGGCCGAAAATTAAGTGGATGCTGGACAATATTCCAGGATTGCGGGAAGCGGCAAATCAAGGGGATGCGATTTTTGGCAATGTCGATACTTTTCTGATTTGGCACCTGACTGGCGGCGCGCACATTACCGATGTTACCAACGCCAGCCGCACGATGCTGATGGATTTGCAAACCCTCGATTGGGATGCCGAAACTTTGGAAATAATGGCAATTCCCCGGCAGATGCTACCAGAAATTCGCCCTTCGAGTCAAGTTTTTGGAACTGCAAAAGGATTGCTTGCAGGTGTTCCGATTGCTGCTGCTTTGGGCGATCAGCAAGCCGCCCTCGTCGGGCAAACTTGTTTCAGTCCGGGGGAGGCGAAAAATACTTACGGTACGGGCTGTTTTATGCTGCTGAATACTGGTGAGGCGATCGTCCCTTCAAAAAACGGGTTACTAACAACAGTCGCCTACAAGATGGGAGAATCGCCCGCTGTGTATGCTTTAGAAGGCAGTATTGCGCTCGCCGGAGCTTTAGTGCAGTGGCTGCGGGACAATTTGGGTATCATCAACACATCTGCAGAAGTAGAAACATTAGCAAATACAGTCGAAGATAGCGGCGGAGTTTACGTTGTCCCGGCATTTTCTGGACTCTACGCACCCTATTGGAAAGACAGCGCGCGGGGAGTAATTGCAGGTTTAACTCGCTACGTGACTAAGGCACACATTGCCCGCGCAGTATTGGAAGCTACAGCGTGGCAAACGCGAGAAGTATTGGAGGCGATGAATCAGGATTCTGGTGTGCAGCTTTTGTCTTTAAAAGTAGACGGAGGTATGGTGGGAAATCACACGCTGATGCAGTTTCAGAGCGATGTTTTGGGAGTGCCTGTGGTGCGGCCAGTGGTAGCAGAAACTACTGCACTCGGTGCTGCTTATGCGGCCGGTTTGGCGGTGGGTTTTTGGAGCCAGCTAGCCGAATTGCGGGACAATTGGGCGGTGGATTGTACTTGGGAACCGAAAATGCCGATCGCACTTCGCGAGCAAAAATATCGCTTTTGGAAAAAAGCAGTTTCCCGCACATTCGATTGGGAAGAATGAATTGCTGAGTTAACCCCAAAAATGCGTACTTAGTGATATCATTAAATTCAGCACTATTTTTCAAATGGCAAATAAATGATATCGCTAAAAAACTTTAAAAAAATTCTCACCGCCTTTATATTGATACTGACACTGGCTTTTGTAGGAATTGCCACTCATTCCCAAATCGCCCTCGCAGATACAGCTACAAATCCCACAACCGCAGCCGAAGTCTTCAGCGCCAACTGTGCAGGCTGTCACATCAACGGCGGCAACATTATCAGGCGCGGCAAAAACTTGAAACAAAAAGCATTAAAAAAATACGGCATGGATTCCATCGCCAACATTTCCAACTTAGTAACCAACGGCAAAGGTATTATGCCCGCTTACAAAGATCGTTTGTCGGAACAACAAATTATCGATGTTTCAGCTTACGTGCTATCTCAAGCTGAAACCGATTGGAAATAGAACCTCGGTAGATTATTTATAGCTTAGGCAATCTTGCCACAGACATCAGATATTTCTTTACCGCAGGTTGAAGCGCGAACAGAGTTTCACTTTCGGCTTGGACTGTTTCAATTAGCGATCGCCTTAAAAGCGATTCCAGCGCCTTCAGCAATTCTGAATCCCGATCTTGCTGAATATCGGAGTACAATTTTTCACAACCAACAGGCTTGACTTCTTTCGCCATGCAGTGTAATAGCTGGATTTCTAATCCTGATAAGCGATTAAACTGCCGAGATAACGTATCGCTATAATCTCCCAGAAACAGCCCATTTCTTAAAAACTTAGCAATGCTGTCCCCAAACATATCATGAATAGTTGTCGTTACTATTTTTAACGCTAAAGGATTGCCGCTGTATGCCTCTATCAATTCTGAGTATTGACCTTCTTCAGACAAACCCTTGTTTTTAAGGATTTCCACAGCAGCTTCTCCCAAACTACCCAATTTCAATGACCGTACAGATTGATTTTGACCTTCTAACGCCGCAATTTCTTTAGGTTTTTCGCAGCTAGTCAACAGCAAGCAACTTTGATGCTGCGATTTTCCTACTTGTTTCAGAAATTCCCCATACACTTGATATCCTTCTCGATAATTTCCTGTTAACTCCTCAGTGCAGAAAACAGCTTCCCACTCATCTAAGATTATCAAACATCGACGCTTTTGTAAACACTGAATCAGGCGCTGGATACCATCAGCGATGATTGTCGGTTCTATTGCATTTGTGGAAGCGATTAGGTTCTCCAGGGAAAACTCAATCTGCGATCTCGCAGATTGAAAAAATTTTTTATCCTGAGTAATTAACTGCAATTTATCTAAATCGCTTTGCGGTTTATCAGATAAAAATTCGATTAAATTTACCAGAGTATCTGCCAACACAGGTGCATGACGGAGGTTAACCCAAATTAAGCACTCAAACTGGTGTTTAATCAGATTTGTTAGCTTAGATGTTAAAGCAGTTTTGCCAATGCCACCCATACCCAATACAGCAACTAAGCGACAGTCTTCTTGTAAAATCCATTGTTCTAAGTTAGCAAGTTCTGTTGTGCGCCCGTAGAAGATAGACGTATCCACCGCCAGCCCCCATTCAGTTCGATTTTCGATGGGAGTTTGGGGAGTTTGAGTATAATTTCTCAATGTAGGAAGCAATGTTTCGCCACTACCCTTTTGTTGATAACCACGTATTTCTAGCAGACTTGGGATTTCTTTCCAGTCTTTCGGTTGTTGCAGCGTCAAAACTTGAATGTAGCGATACAGCCCTCTCGATAAGTCTACTCTAATACCGGCACATTCGCGGTGGAGTGCGGCGGCGATTTCCACCGGACTATAATTGCAAAGCAATCCTCGCAGGTAAGTTTTTTCTAAAGGAGTGAGTCGCTGCTTTCTACTGCAAGTGTAATCTTGCTTGGCCGCTGTCAAGTCTGCATATAACTGTTCGAGATTCCAGCAAGCCGCAGCCTCTATAAACTTTTGTGCTGGTATTTGTAAAGGTTTATTTTGGTAGGTCATTTATACTCACAAGCAGAAGCACCGTCATAATTATTGATAATTTTACCAGCTTAAGGGTCTAACTTTCTGCCTATTTTTACGGGTGTGTGAGGAAAATTTAGGTACAACCTTTTAAATATTACAAGACTTACCAGAAAGAATTAGTTTAAAGCCCCAAGCCCGATCGGGAGAAATTAAAAGAAGACTCTTCATTACTCCAATCCTCTTCCTTCCAGGTAGAGGTCGCTGTCCCAGGTCAACTGTCAACTGTCAACTGAATAATGAAGCGCTCAGACTCCTGGAAGCCGCGTTTTTTACTGAATCTATGGGCCCGCTTGAAGTATTTTCTTAAAAAACCCCGTTTCCGAGCCCCCAGGCGTAAGTCCTATATTAAAAAGATAATTTTTAACCTAGTGTACTCACAAAAATACCTAATAAAAATACTAAGAGCTCTTAGGTAACTTATCGGTATTGAGTGTTTTATAAATGTAGAAGACAGGATTTTATAACACCTGCTATCAGAAAAGTTAAGAGGACAGTTTAAATGGCATCAGTTCAAGTGACAAATCGGTTAACTACAACTGACAAGGATATCCCGACTCCTAATCCTAACGATGGTTCTGCAAGAACTCGCGCTAAAGATTACCTCTTAGTGGTAGAGTTAGTTAATCAGCCTATATCAATTGATCTCTTTAAAGATCTGAGCACTAGCTTCGACCCTTACGTGCAAGTCTTTCAGGTACCCAAAGGCAGCACGGGTGCGAATGTCGCTGATGGGGCTCTTCTTGTTGCTCAGGATGATGATAGCGGCGGCAACCTAAACCCAAAAATAGATGGTTTTTTAACAGAATACTTCAATGGTGCTGGTCCCACGCTTACAAGTGTGCCTGGTGTGGACTATGTAGTCCGCGTGACTAGCCTTGATACGTTAACACAACTTCCTCAGCCTTTCACATTACAGGTTTCAACTCCCAGTGGCAGTGTCGCCTTGAAAGACCCTATAACAGGTGCGAATATGAATCCAGCAGGCAGTACTGGCATTCCCGTCGCGCGTTTCTTTGACAAGACAGCAGGAGGGCATTTTTATACTACAGACCCAATAGAGAAAAGTGACCGACTAACCAACCCTTCTCGTTTCCAGAGTGAAGGCGATGAATTTGTTGCTCCAGGCGACGGTAACGCAAAGGTTCAACGCTTCTTAAATACGGCATCAGGAACCTATTTCTTTACGAATAAACCTGGTGAGATACAGTTTGTTCGCACCTTACCCCAGTTCCGCGATCAGGGGGAGGTTTTCAATTCATATAGCACGGCTGTTCCGGGTGCAATACCCGTCTATCGTTTTACCAACCTGTCGAGGGAACGGGAAAATCCGCTAAATATTACACACTTTTTCACAAGAAGCGAAGAGCAGCGGCGGGTGGTACAGGGGAGGTCAGATTTCCGGGATGAGGGGGTTGCTTTTTATGCTCTTCCCGCCTAAGCAGGCAGTTGGATTCATCTAGGTTTAAAATGAGTAGTAGGGTGCGTGCGACGCACCCTACTTTTTTATCTATTAAACTTTTGGGTAACAAGCGATATTTTGGTCATCCTATGAACAATCTCAGTAGAAAACCTTCCCTCTTCAAGGCTTTAACTGTCATTAGCTTGTGTTTGTATCTAATCTTAGCTATCAGCCCGCCCGCTTTGGCTTCGATTCACAAATATCCAGAAACTGCCGAGACAGTAATGTTCCGATCCGTACAAAGCCTGCGTGATACAGACGATAAAGCATGGCAAGTTGTTTTGTACAAGCGAGTCAAGTCGGGAGTAGTAAAGTCTTTCAATCTGAGATTAGTAGGATTTCCCGGAACAGAATTGCAGCATCCTGTCCCCCTGAAAGTTGCTGCGGGCAAGCGGGAAATGGGTAATGCTAATGATATTTGGAACGAGTCGGGTTTGCCAATTAATGTCGGAGAATACGATTTCAAATCAATAATTACACAATTGGAAAGTAATCGACCTTTGCTGTTGAGTTTGCCTGTGAAAAATCTAAAAGAAACAGAATTGCTGGTTCCTCCTTTTGCTGTCAGAGAATGGCGGCTGTTGTTAGAGTGAAACTAAATATACCGATTTAAGCGCACTCTACATTGAAAATCGATACAATTTCCAAGGTCACAAATCGTTGTGTTTAAATTATGCCTTAAGGTAGATTTAACGTAGTTGAATAATAATGTGGTCGGGCAAAAACTAAATAGATAAATTTAATCGTACTCTACATTTCAAATCGCTAAAGTTTGATGGATGTATTAAAAATAACTTTATTTACTTAGACCTTAAGGTAGATTTAACCTATTTTAAGGGTAATTATGAAACAAACTCAAAGCTGAGTTAGTCGGGTGACAAAACTTCAGTGTTTTAACGTAGGTGTATTCAGGGTGAAGCTACTATGACTTTAATCAGTAAAATTGTCCGCAAAGCTTTGGCAACAGGTTACTTAACGGTTGAGGCAGAAGAACAGTTGCGACAGCAGTTGCAGATGACTAAGTATGGTTTAGAAGATTTTGACGCTTTTATTAATTTGCAGAAAGAGGTGATGGAAGGTAGGGTGAAACAGCAAGCTTTGGAATTGTTACGATCGAGCAAATGTTCTGCGACTGCTTGAACCCAGTTCGATCGACCTTTTGGATCAATGGGATAAAAAATTTACAGCATCTTCTATTTTTATCCCTAACAGGGCTTACCCATTAAGACCGAAGAAACCGGGTTTTTTACCTAATCTCTGGCTGAAAACGAAGAATTTTCGTAAAAAACCCGGTTTCTGACCACCCGTGCCTAAGTTTTACCTAATTAGAATTTTCCGGCGCGATCGAACTTGACAAAAATACCAAAATCGCGAATAATGGTAGATTGTCTGTCTAAATCCGGCTCGGATCAGGTTAAGACATTCCAAAAGCTGGAGAGCAGTCAGCAGTCAAAAGTCCACAACGACCAATGACCAAAGACTCATCAGCTACCTGTACGGCAATCTCAACAACCATCCCATGACTTACGCAATCATTGAAACCGGCGGCAAACAATTTCGGGTAGAACCAGGCCGCTTCTACGACATCGAACTGCTTCACGTTGAAGCTGAATCCAAAGTCACCATAGACAAAGTATTTCTGATCCAGCACGAAGGCGAGGTTCATATCGGCCAGCCTTTACTAGAAAATGCCACTGTAGAAGGAACGGTTCTACGGCATTTCCGGGGCCGCAAAGTCCTCGTCTACAAGATGAAGCCGAAAAAGAAAACTCGGAAGAAAAAAGGGCACCGTCAAGAAACAACTCGCTTTATGATTGACTCCATCAGCGTCAACGGTACAGTCTTGGCCGCCAGAGACTTAACTCAAGCAGTTGTTGAAACTCCCCAAACCGCCGAAACTGATTCAGAATAAAAAATAGTAAATACAGTTGAGGATATTATGGCCCACAAGAAAGGTACAGGCAGTACACGTAACGGACGCGATTCTAATTCTCAGCGTCTGGGTGTCAAAAAGTACGGCGGTCAAGTTGTCAAAGCTGGCAACATTTTGATCCGTCAACGCGGCACTAAAGTTCACCCTGGTAATAATGTTGGTATCGGCAGAGATGATACTCTGTTTGCCATGATTGACGGTGTGGTGACTTTTGAAAGAAAAGGCAAAACTCGCAAGAAAGTTAGCATTTATCCTGTTGTAGCAGCACCTGTGGCTGAACCAGTGGCTGAAGCTGTCGCAGTTTAATTCTTCGTTCCTAGGCTATGCCTGGGAACGCATATCTAGAGGCTATGCCTCCTGATTCTCTATCTCAATATACCCAGATACCCGACTTCTTTAAGAAGTCGGGTATCTAAGGTTTGGTAGACAAGTTTTGTGAGAAATAACCGATGATAAACAGCCTTGAACTCAAGAACTTTGGACCTATCCATCAGTTCAAGTGCGAGAACTTAGGTCACATTAATTTGATTATCGGCGGCAATGGAACAGGTAAAACCATTCTGCTCAAAGCGCTTTACAGTGCTATGCGAACCCTAGAAGAGTATAAACGGGGCAACGAACCACGCAATGCTTCCGAAATACTCGCAGACAAACTGTATTGGACTTTTGAGATAGAGAAAATCGGCGACCTTGTGAGCAAAGGAGCAGATGAACCACTATCTTTCAAGCTCAATTGTGATGGTCAAGATTTTTATTATAGATTTGGTAAAGACACCACGAAAAATATCCAAACTATAGAAAATCATGTTCCACCTCGAAGTAGTAATTCTATTTTTTTACCTACAAAAGAAGTTCTCTCCCTGCATCATATCATTCTACAATCCCGCGAACAGAGCAAGACCTTCGGTTTCGATGATACCTATCTCGATTTAGCACGAGCACTGCGCCAACCTCCTACAGGTGGCCGAAATTACCAGCAGTTTGCTATGTCCAGAAAGAACCTAAGCGAGATTCTAGAGGGAAAGGTTGAGTATGATGAAAATTTGGGGCGTTGGCAGTTCAAGAAGGGGAATCAAAAGTTCCCTATTGGCGTAACGGCAGAAGGTATTAAGAAGATTTCCATTCTTGACACCTTACTAGGGAACCGTTATCTTGACCAAAAATCGGTAATCTTCATCGATGAGCCAGAATCAGCACTACATCCAGCCGCAATTTCAAAGTTTCTCGATATTATTGCCATGTTAGCTGAGTGTGGAATCCAGTTTTTCATGGCGAGTCACTCCTATTTTGTCATCAAAAAACTGTTTCTCATTGCACAGAAAAAGGATAGACTCTCAATTCCAATAATTTCTGTGAAAGATAATCGTTGGGAACTCGCAAATCTCAGGGAAGGGTTGCCAGACAACCCAATTATCGACGAATCAATCCAGCTCTACAAAGAAGAGGTGGAGCTGGCATTGCAATGACGACTGAGCCAATTATTGAGTCTGGGATGACATTCGGCCCTTACCCAGAAGGAGATTGCTTCTACATTGAGAAAAGCGAAACTTATCAAAAAATCAAGGAAGGCGTGAAGATAGCGGAGTTCTTACTGCTCCATTCCCAAGATGACTCTATAGTATGGATTGTGGAGGCAAAGCAGAGTTCCCCACGTCCTGAAACTCAGCCGAATTTCGATGAATTTCTCCTCGAAATTCAAGAGAAGTTGACCAACGCGCTCACTTTAAGTGTGGCAACTTGCCTAAAGCGCCATTCTACCTATGAAGAATTGCCTAACTCCTTTCAAACCCTTGATCTGAAAAAAGCCAGTTTTCGCTTAATACTGGTGATCAAGGGACATCAAGAGGCATGGCTACCACCGCTACAGGATGCGCTCAAAAAAGCACTCAACCCTACAATCAAAACTTGGAATTTATCTGCGACTTCTGTGGTGGTGCTGAATGACACAATGGCTAGATTACAAGGATTGATTAGCTAATTTGTGGCTAGCCTCCTCCCACAATTGTGACAACTTCTAAGATGTCACCTTCTTGCATCTGTGTAGCTTCCCAAAATTGTTTGTGCAGAATTTCGCCGTTGTACTCCACAGCCACCAAGCGCGGGTTTAATCCCAATTGTTCTAGTAATTTTGGTAACGGTGTGTCGATCGCACAATTGCGGGTTTCTCCGTTAACTTGCAGCGCAATTTGATTTATCATAAGTAAAATATCAGTTTTCAGGGCGGGTTTGGTAACAAAATTATATTTTATGCACAGATTTCCTGTGCTAAACCCGCCCTACAAATCGCAAATAAACCTAGCTTTTCCCGTGCAAAGCTTTCTGAGCTTTGAGATTCTGCATCCGAATCAACTGCGAGATGAAAAACTGCGTGACTAAAGTAGGCTGTTCTGCTTCCATAATTGCGCGTACTATGGCAACCCTTTGAGCTCCGGCATTCAATATTTCATCGAGGTTGTTGATATCAATTCCGCCGATCGCAAACCACGGAATCGGCGACTTATCAGCAGCATACCGCACATAGTCCAAACCCGCCGCCTGTTTATCAGGTTTAGTAGGAGTGGAGTAAACAGGCCCAACTCCAATATAATCTGCTCCCGCATCAACCGCTCGCTGCATTTCCTCGCCATTCGTAGTCGAACAACCGATGATCCGTCCCGGGCCGAGCAACTTGCGCGCTTCCGCCACAGGCAAATCTCCCTGTCCTAAGTGTACGCCGTCGGCATCCGCTGCGATCGCAAAATCCACGCGATCGTTCACAATCAGCAAAGCATCATAGCGGTGACAAAGTTCGCAAAGCTTACGCGCATTAGCCAGCTTTACCCCGTCGTCTGAGGTTTTGTCGCGGTACTGCACCAAAGTCAGTCCGCCTTGCAAAGCAGCTTCCACGACTCCCAACAAGTTGTCTCTCGGCGAAGTTACAAGGTATAACTGCGATCGAAGTAACTGCTGGTAGCGCCGGTAAGCCAGCAAATCGCTTTCGAGAGTATAAACCCGATAGCGCATCTGCTTAAAAGCCGCGCCCATATTGCGATCGTAAATTTTGCCATACTCTTCGAGTACCCGCAGAGCTTCTTCCACCCGACAGAAATTCGCCTCCAGTAGCTGCTGAATGCTCGAACGCTGCTCTTCCTGCGGGTGAGTCAACTCCGTACCCGGATCAGCCGGCGTATCCCTAGCACTGCGAAGTTCTGCGACGTGCCAAGCAGCCAATTCTTGACGCAGTTGCTTGCACTCGCCAGCTAAATCGGCGTTGTTGAGACCAAACCTGCACCATTCTTCAATAATTCTCAACCCTTCGCGCGATCGATCTAAATTTGCATCTAAAATCCGGCAGAGGGCTGGCTGTGCCGGTAAAGTTCTGTTTTGTTTGTCGGTCATTCACAACCACCCTAATTATAATTAATCCTACCAGTCAAACCGCTACATTGTCACAGGTCGTCAAGATTGTGGCAAAACAGGCGGCTTAATTTTGGCATAAACCAATTTGACATCCTCCCCGCCGTAAACGGTCGGGGATTCTAAACATCACTGTTTAGGCTTCCTCTTTCCACGACTCGACTTACATTGAGGAGTTGCCTCACCAATGCAGCGGTCGATGTCTCCAGAGGCGTTTAACGTTTCCGTGTGCCCCACGGTACGAAGTCCTAACTCAAGTATGTTGATTGCGGCATTCCAGTCACGTAAGAGTACAACACCGCAATGTTGGCAGCGGTGCGTTCTTTGACTCAAAGACTTTTTGACGATTTCCCCACAGCTAGAACAATTTTGCGAAGTGTAGTGCGGTAGTACAGCAACTGTTACCACTCCAAACACTTTGCCGAAATATTCCAACCATTGACGGAAAGCAGACCATGCAGCATCAGAAATAGATTTAGCTAGCTTTCTATTTTTGATCATATTTCGCACCTGCAAATCTTCGTAGGCAACCAAGTCGCTAGACTGGATTACGCATCTTGCCAATTTCACGGCAAAATCTTTACGTTGTCTACTTACTTTGAGGTGCTTTCTACTTAATCGGTTTCTTGCTTTGGCTTTATTTTTGGAGCCTTTTTTTCTTCTCGAAAGACGCCGATTCAGTCGTTTGAGAGCTTTCTCGGACTTTCTCAGATGACGCGGGTTCTCAACTGTTTGACCATCTGAATCGGTGTAAAAGTGCGTCAAGCCAACATCCAAACCTAGTGTTTTACCAGTTGGTGTTCTCTTTTCTAACCTCTCTTGGTCTATCAAAAACTGCACATAGTAACCGTCAGCCCTACGAACTACGCGGACTCGCTTAATCTGCTTTAATTGATAGAAGTGTAGGTCGCGAGTTCCCCACAGCTTAAAGCTTCCGGCTTCAAAACCATCAGTGAAAGTGATAGTACGTCTATCGAACGATAATTTATAACCTGTTGTTTTATATTCAACAGAGCCGTGGGTCTGATGTTTCTTAAAGCGCGGAAAGCCTTTTTTCCCTGGTTTGCTTTTTTTGCAGTTGTCGTAGAACCGTGCAATTGCAGACCAAGCTCTTTCAGCAGAAGCCTGACGCGCTTGCGAGTTGAGTTTAGCGGCCCAGGGAAATTCTTTGGCTAGGACAGCGCAGTAGGCGCTTAACTCGTACTTGCCGATTCCCAAGTTGTCGAGCCAGTATCTGAGACAGCTATTGCGAACGAAGCGAGCGGTGCGGATGGCTTCGTCTAGCCTCTGGTACTGCTGCTGCGTTCCCTCAAGTTTTGCCTCAAATACCAACATAGTTACGCCTGTCGTGTCAGCGTAAGTATAACACAGAAAGCCGTCCTACAAGGACGGGGCTTTAAACCCAATTATTTTGGTAAATTAGACAATAATTTTTTAAGTTTTATGGAATTTGATGAAAACAAAGCATAATAGATCAAACTTGATGAGAGTGGAATCGTTAAACTGCATACCACACTTCGGAGGAGAGCCGTGAGGTTAGCAGAACAACACAAAAGATTAACAGAAGAAAACCCCAGCAGGCGGGTGAAATCCAAGTTCGATCGCGAGAACCCGACACCGAATTCGGGAAGCGGAACTCGGATCGCAAATCAGTGGGGTTTATTTATGCTCCTAAATTCTCAATATAGCGAGTGCAAAGAAAAGCGATCGCAAAAATCTTGTTTGAGTTCTTGCCTTCTGCTCGTTTTTGCCAGCACCGCTTTTTGCACCCCTCCACCCTCAGTTATCGCTGCCGGGATACCGGGAGTGCAGCTACTTTCTCAGACGCGGCAGAGCGAGATCAACATACTGTACGTCAGCTCGACCGGCGGCAGCGACACAGGAGGCAACGGCAGCGATCAAGCTCCGTTTAAAACCCTTACCTACGCCTTAAGCGTGGCCCCGCCCAAAACAGCGATTTTGCTAGCGCCCGGTACTTACAGCGAGCAAACCGGCGAAAAATTTCCATTAATGCTCAGACCCAGCGTGACAGTTCAGGGAAATCCCAACACTCGCGGTCAGAATATTGTCATCAAAGGCGGAGGATACTTTATCAGTCCGACTTCGGCGGGTCAAAATATTGCGATTTTAGGCGCAGATGGGGCGGGACTCAGCGGGGTGACGGTGACGAATACCAACTATCGCGGTTACGCTTTGTGGATCGAATCGAGTTCTCCGACGGTTGTCAACAATACTTTTTCTGGGAGCACTCACGACGGAATTTCGGTAGTGGGTACTTCCAGGCCGACGATTGGCGGGAATGTTTTCTCGAAAAATGGAGCTAACGGCATTACTATTTTTGGCAATTCCCAGCCGGAAGTTCGAGATAATGTGTTTGAAAACACGGGATTTGGGGTGAATGTAGCGCAGAACGCTTCGCCTCTGCTGATCGGTAACAAAATTACTCGCAATAAAGATGGCGTGGTAGTGCAAGCTGATGCTAGGCCGGTGCTGCGTAACAATTATATCGAGAGTAATCGGCGGGACGGAATTGTGGCGATATCGAGAGCTCTGCCGGATTTGGGAACAGCAGCCGAACCGGGGGGGAATGTCATTCGCAACAACGGTCAGTATGATGTGAACAATGCGGCAAAAGGTCAAGTAATCCCAGCTTACGGGAATCAATTGTCGAGCAGCCGGACGACGGGCTCGGTTGACGTGGCGGGAACTTATACCCCTGGGCCAATGGGGGGAAGTGCTTTGCAGCTAACGACCGATCGACCTCCCAGCATCGGCGGGCCCGACACTTCTCTCCCGGCTTACACTCCCGGGCGGCTAAGTCCCAGAGTTGAAAGAGCGCCACTTCCCCCACCTGCGCCAGTTTCCAGGCGACCGGTGCAAAATCGACCCGTACCGCCAAGCGCTCAGTTGCAGCAAGAGCTTTCTGGGAGGAATGCCACTGCTTCATCGGTAGTCCCAGGGACAATCGCAATTCCTGTGCCCGATCCGAATTATCGATCGGTTTCGGAAATTTCGGTACAGCAACAAATGATTCCTCCCAATTTTGATAGTTCGAGTTCGGTTGCTTCGGAGGGTAGATTACCGGTTCCGGGCCGCAACATTCCTATCGGAAGGGGCGGTTATGTACCTGCACCTTTGGGGGGGAATTCTTTGCCCGATGCCGGGGATAATTCGCCGTCATTCGATCTACCGTCTGCTTTGGGTTTGCGCTATCGAGTTGTGGTCGATGCCAACAGTTGGGGCGATCGACAAAAAATGCAATCCCTCGTTCCCGGTGCTTTTCGCAGTTTTGCCAGCGGGCGATCGGTGATGCAAGCCGGTGCTTTTCGGGAACGCGAAAAAGCTGAGGAATTGGTACAAATGCTCAGCGCTAACGGTTTGAATGCTCGAATTGAAGAAATTAAATGAAATGGTCAGTAGTCAGTAGTCAGTAGTCATTAGTCAGTAGTCAGTAGTCAGTAGTCATTAGTCAGTAGTCAGTAGTCAGTAGTCATTAGTCAGTAGTCATTAGTCATTAGTCAGTAGTCATTAGACCTCTTTCAAAAATAACTAGGACGGGCAAGATGCCCGTTCCAAAATTTTATTAAAAGGACTTTTGCAAGAGGTCTATTAGTTTGTCAACTGTCAACTATCAACTGTCAACTGTCAACTGTCAACTGTCAACTATCAACTATCAACTGTCAACTGTCAACTGTCAACTGTCAACGATCAAAACTTTTAGGGCCTAGCATATCGGATGCCAGACCCTAAAAAGTTTGTAAATTCAGTTGATTCAAGTGGGTTTTTAGCTCTGCTGAGTTTCAGCAAACTACAACTAAGGTGGACTTTTTTGCAACTACTCTGCATACGAGCTAGCTATCAGCGGAGTCTATTCAGACTTCTGTGTTTGACTGTTCTGCGATCGCAAATTTTGATTAATCCAATAGCCTCAAGCTATCTAACCAATACGAATCGCAATGTCAACCTTTATTTACTAATAAGCTACAGGGTTCAGGCGTTGCCTGCGAACTAGAGCCGATCGGGACAAATACTCTAATTTCAAATTTTTTATCCAAGTTTTTGGTGCTTCTTGGTTTTGCCCCTCATGTTTTTAAGTTAACACCAACTGCGCGCCTAAAAACACTTTCTTTACCAAACTTGACACTTTTTGACGTGCAGAAATACTTCCAAAAGCGATTATTAACAATTTGTACGATCGCGCGATACCGCAACGTGCATAGCCGGCACTATTTGCTTGGTGTCAACGCAGCAGAGCTTCCCAAGTTGCGCGGCCGACAATGCCGTCTGCTGGCAGTTGATATTGTCGCTGAGCCGCCTTGACAGCAGCTTGAGTTTCCGGGCCAAACACGCCGTCAGCACTCACGCGCAAAAATCCCTTGGCCCGCAGCCGCTCTTGCAAATCTCTGACTGCCGGCCCCCGCATTCGTCTTCTTAAAACCGGAAAATTGGTTGGCTGCGCTTCGGGGCTAATCTCTGAGTTGTCGGCAGTTGCAGGATCGTTGGCGATCGGGTTTTCGACCATCGCGCTCGGAGTCGCAGGAAACAGCCGGTTCCAAGTATATTGACCGACTATGGCGTCGGGAGGCAGGCCTGCTGCTTCCTGGAACTGAGACACAGCTCTAGCGGTGCTTTGTGAGAAAATCCCGTCTACAGTGCCAGTATAAAAGCCCAACAATTGAAGAGCAGCTTGGAGTTCGATCACTTCCGAGCCGCGGCTGCCCAATTTGAGCGTGGGGCGGACGATCGCACCTGTTTGAGCGATCGGGCTATTGCTGTTACTCTGTTCGGAGGTAGGTAGCTGTGCGACAGCATGAGTAGGGGCGATCGATCCCATTACCAATAAACCGCACAAACTCCAGCCGAAGAGCAAACTGGGAACCTCGCAGGCGTCACTCCAGCTTGCTGTCAAGTTTTGGGACATTGGGAATTCGACCTCTGCAAAACTGGTAGCGATCGTACATCAAATCTGGAAAAAATTTACGCATCGGCCAAACAGGGCATTGGCCAAACAGGGCATGGGGCATGGGGCATTGGGCATTGGCCAAACAGGGCATTGGCCAAACAGGGCATTGGGCATTTCTGATTCCCCTCCCTTCCCTTTCCTAAAAATAATTTATCCCCTGAAATAGCTGCAATTGGCAAAAAAACTGCTAGATTGCCCTACAGAAAACATTGAACCGCGTTCATTGGGCCCCAGCAACACCATGTCCGAATTCAGCACCAGAAACGCCAGCCAAATAGACATCGGCAACGTCAACATCGGGAACTTCCAAGTCGGCAGCATCAGCGGCACCAAATACAACGACCTCAACGCCAACGGCCGCCCTGATCCTGGAGAATTCCCAATTCCCAACTGGCAAATCTACCTCGACCTCAACAACAACGGCCAGCCTGAGTTTAACGAACCTTCCACCCTGACAAACCCGCAAGGCAACTACATCTTCGCCAACCTGCCGCCGGGAACTTACCAAGTTAGGGAAGTCCAGCAGCCGAACTTTCGCCAAACTACCCCCAATCCCGCACCCATCACGATTACCAGCGGCACAAACGCTGGCAATATCAATTTTGGCAACAACTTTAACGCAGGGACGATCGCAGGCACAAAATTCAACGACATCAACAACAACAGCAGCCGAGATCCTGGGGAACAAGGGCTAGCTAACTGGCAAATTTACCTCGACCTCAACGGCAACAACAGGCTCGACGGCGGCGAACCTTTTACTTTTACAAACGTTCAAGGCAATTACGCTTTTGTCAATATTCCCGCAAATACATATTTGGTCAGAGAAGTCCAGCAACCGGGTTTTCGCCAAACCACGCCTGACCCAGGCCCGGTTAACGTTACTTCCAACGCCACTGTCAACAACATCAATTTTGGCAATGTCTTTTTTGTCGGCAGCATCAGCGGTCTCAAATACAATGACCTCAATGCCAACAGCGTCAGAGATGCGACAGACCCGCCTCTGACCAACTGGCAAATTTACCTCGACCTCAACGGCAACGGCAGCCTTGACCCGGGCGAACCCAACACCATCACAAACCCGCAAGGCAACTACACTTTTGCCAATGTTTCTCCCGGCCGATATTTGGTTAGGGAAGTCCCGCAACCGGGATGGGTACAGACTACGCCAAATCCAGGCCCGATCGACATCATCGGCAATACCAATATTGTCGGCGTCAATTTCGGCAACAATTTTCCTACCGGCAGCATCAGCGGCTTCAAGTTCAACGACCTCAACGGTAACGGTATCAACGAACCGACGGAACCGAGAGTTGCCAACTGGCCGATTTACCTTGATTTCAACAACAACGGCGGCCGAGATCCCAACGAACCTTCGACTTTAACAAACCCCCAAGGTAATTTCTCTTTTATCAATTTGCCTCAAGGGATCTATGTGGTGAGGGAAGTCCCGCAGCCCGGTTTTCGACAAACCACGCCTAATCCGACTCCGATCGCCGTGGGCAACGGCACAAATGCCACTAATCTCAGCTTTGGTAACGTGTTGGTGACTGGCACCATCAGCGGTGTGAAATTTAACGATTTTAACGCCAACGGCCGCCTAGATCCGGGGGAACCGCCGATCGCCAATACTCAAATTTACATCGACCTCAACAACAACAGCAGTTTAGATCCGGGCGAAGCGAGTACCTTAAGCGACGTTCAGGGCAATTACAGTTTCCGTAACGTTCCTGTAGGTAGTTATGTTGTCCGCGAAGTTCCGCCGCCCGGTTTCATTCCAACGACTCCGCCTGCGCTGGTTGTTGTCTCGCCAGAGATTCGGGCCAGCAGCATCGATCTCGATTTGGTGACGGGAGATGAGGGTAGGTCGCCTAAATCCTTGGGTGAGGACCCGCTGGCAAATCCCAGCAGCTATGCGGGACTGGAACTTGCGGGTAATATGGGGGCCGATAGCTTGCTTTTGAGCGAGGGTCGTGATAGTTATCAAATTAGTAAATTTTTGAGTGATGGATCTTTTGCGAATTTAGGCAATATTCCTAACATTGGGCCACAGAATGTCGGTCTGGATACTAATGCACAAATAGGTGAATTTGTCAAGAAAAATGAATTAATTAAAGGGGCGATCGCTCACTCGTTTGTGCCGATGGGCGCGAGAGATTTCGGGGATATGTAGGGTGACACAAAGCTCGATCGCCCGGAATCCCAAACCGCAGATAAAAATCAGGATGAGGTGAAAGGGCGATCGCGTGATACCCTATTCTTGGCAACCTCCAACACTCAAGCCTAAGTTCCGGCAACTCCGAAGCTGGCTTGTATATTGGGTGCAAGATTCAGAGGCAGTAGCATCTCTGTGAGTGAGAAACTATCAGGTAATTCCCCCAAACCCGCAGGGCTGTTTCATTCGACCTAGGGGCCGTGCCCCCGTGCCGGCCCTCTGGGTCTGACCTGCCGCTCAAATCGTCTAGGTCGGGGGTAGGCACGGGGGCACTACCCCTACAAAATTCATGTTTTTGGTGAGAATGAAACAGCCCTGCCCAAACCCGATCGGCGTATTTGCAGACAAAGCAAGTCATATCAAGTCCGGTAGCTCGATCGATGCTGGGAAATCTGTCATTGGCAATCCCAGAGGAGGCGATCGCCATCCACAGCGAACCATGACAAACAAGAACGAGGCCACCGGACTAGATATCAGGGGGGAGAAGTCAGTCTTAGGCTTTTTAAAGCTCGAAACAGCAAGTATGTACGGACAGAGAAGGTGTGCAAATCCTGAAGATGTTGCCCTCAAATTGCCAGGGTTCTTCAAAACCTGATATACTTGCCAGCGACAAAGCTTGAGGCATTGTTGTGTGAGATGGGAACATTACCTCAAGTACAGACGTATGTAAAATCGAGTAGCGGTTGTCAGTTATTAGTAAAAACTACTCAGCAACTTACAACCCATACAGTAGTCTGTAATTTACGTGGATTTAGGTGTGAAGGAGAGAAATCATGACAGATAACGAAGAACGCTTTTCCCAGCAATTACAGCCAGTTGTGGTTGGGAATGCTGGCCCGGCAATTTTAGGCATCAAGTTCTTTGACCAGAACCGGGATGGCATCAGACAGGCAAATGAACCAGGTCTGGCGAATGTCCCCATTCTCATCCAAACAGCAATAGCAACAGGTAGCACAACAGTATCACCCGGAGAAAATCCCGGGCTACGAACCACGACGGACGCTAACGGCACGTTCTCATTCATAAATCTTGTCCCCGGCAATTACGTACTCACGGAAACGGCAATACCTCCTGGTTTAACCCCTACTACTCCCAACCCCCTAGCTGTCACCCTTGGCAACAGAAATGTCAACGTTTTCTTTGGCAACGGCCCAGTCGATGTAGGCAGCCGAATCGTTGGATGCAAATATTTAGACATAGATGCCGACGGCTTCCGAGATGGGAATGAACCGGGGATTAAAAATGTCAGGATATATATTGATTCAAATGGCAACGGTCAACGCGATGCAGGGGAACAGAACACCTTAACAGACAAAAATGGTGCATGGTCGTTCAACGTAGCACCCGGAACCTACAAGATTCGGGAAGAACGGATCAGACGACAGATTAGTTCTGTTACCGGACTAGAAGTTAACGATAACCCTCCAAACGCCGAACCCTTAGAAACAAACGATTTTCCCCAAAGCACTCCCCCCGGCAACGTTCCCGTACTGGACGTGACAGTAGCAGCAGGTCAAACATTTGCCTGCGCTCAAGTTGGCGATACTCCGCTCTATCAAATTGAAGTTAACAAGTTTCGAGACCAAGACCGCAACGGCTTGCGAAATCTTGTTAATGGACTCTTGGAACCCCCCATTGCCCGAGTACCGTTTATTTTAGATGTGAACGGGAACGGTCGCTGGGATGGAGCAGGCTCCGAACCGATAGCCATCACAGATGCGAACGGAGTCGTTACCTTCAAGGATTTGCGAGCTGGCAATTACAGAGTCTTGGAAATTTTTCCAGGTGTACTGCCTGCAGAAGTAGGTGGCGGTGCCCCAGGAAACCTCAATGCTCCAGTAGCAACCACTCCAAACCCCGCTCTGGTTTCGGCACCAGGGCCGCAGGCGCGATTCCAGGGTACCATCAGCAGAGAGCAACCGCTGCTAGTAGCAGACTCAACCTACACGCTGAAACCAAACGACCCTAAATTCGTAGACTCCAACCGTGACGGCGTTCAACAACCAGGTGAAAGACCGATCGCCACCACTGGTGAGCGGCCGATTTTTGCTGCGCCAGTTACAACTTTACCAGCCCCCAACCCCTCGCCATCACTTACCTTTTCTCCGGTTGGAGCTACTGAGGGTATTGGCAATAATGCAGGTGTGGGCAACACTCTACCACTCATCAATGTCTTCAAATACAACGACTTGAATGCCAACGGTCGCTTTGAACCAAATCAGGGTGAAGCGCCAATTAGGGGTATCAGTGTCTTCCTGGACACCAACAATAACGGCACTCCTGACACTGGAGAACAGCAACTGAGCACAAATGAGCAGGGAAGAGCTGCCTTTACCAACTTGTCACCGGGCAACTATGTCGTCCGAGAAGTGGTACCGCCGAATTTCTCGCCTTCTACTCCCGATCGCGTTGATGTTACCCTGAACACTCAGGACGCCAACGTTACCTTTGCCAACACACGCAACAGCAATATCACCGGGTGCAAGTTTGAGGACTTCAACCTGAACGGTTATCGAGATGGCAATGAACCAGCTATTGCTGGTGTCACCATTGCTATCGATACCAATGGTGACGGTGTGTTGCAAGCAACAGAGCCCACTTCTATTACCGATCAGTTTGGTACCTTTGCATTCACCAATTTGCGCCCTGGCAATTACAGCGTTCGGGAAGTATTACCTTCGGGCTTCTTCAAAACGACTCAACCGCTGGATATTGTTCTCGGTGCGAATCAAACCTTTACTTGCGCTTTGGTGGGTAACTCTCGCCGTTATGACCTCTTGGTTCCTAAATTCCGAGATGACAACCGCAACGGTATCCGAGATGGAAACGAACCGCCCCTTGCCGATGTGCCCTTCACTTTGGATTTCAACGGCAACGGCCGCTACGATGCTGGAACAGAACCGCTGGTGAGAACTGATGCTGCTGGGATTGCTCGGTTTAATAATTTGTCTCCAGCCAGCTACTCGGTTTTGGAAGTCTTCAATACTCCGGGCGTTACCAACAATTTCCCGATCCCAACTGGGCCCAACCCGGTTAGCTTTGACGTGCCGGGCCCTAACACAGTGCCTACGACATCTGTGACGACCCCAGACCCATCGGGAATAGTAAGGCTAAGTAGCATCCAGGGAAATGATCTGCTGATTGGCGGCCCGGTTGTGGAAACCGCTTCTAGCATCCAAGGAGCCGATGAGCTGACTGAGCCTGTTAGCTCAGACACTTCAGACATCAGCATACTTAACAACTTTTTACTACCTCAGAGTACACTTGTTAACAACTTTGATCCTGTTCTTGAGGAATCAAGAATGACGAGTTCGCTGACTGTGCCGACAAATCCTTTGGTCGATGAGCTCTTACAGTGGGCGGCAGTTGATACTACAAAGCCATCGTTAATGTTAAGTTAAGTCTCTAGTTCGAGACTTAGCAATTAGCAGTTAGGTTGTTTTTAGATAAACCCGCCCTCCACAACCATCGGTTAGGAGGGCGGGTTTATTTATGTCTTTAATTACTGTCTTTAGTGGTAGGGAACGATCGGCAAAAAGAGCGATTCCCTAGTTACAGAAAACCTTTATTTATAGAGGTAGAACTTAGAGGAATTTTTTATGCCAACCGAACAGAAGATTAATCCGCCTCAACATCAAGAACAGCAACCCGGTATTGAATCCGAGATGACCCCGCAACCTCAATCCTTCGCGGAGGGATATCGCGGTAGCGACAAATTGCGCGACAAAGTAGCCTTAATTACTGGCGGAGACAGCGGTATCGGGCGTGCAGTGGCGATCGCCTTTGCCAAGGAAGGCGCTAACGTGGTCATCAGCTATCTTAACGAAGATGATGATGCCAAAAAGACCAAAGAGGCGATCGAACAACAAGGCCGGCGCTGTATTGCGATCGCCGGCGACATCGGCGATGAAAGCCTCTGTCAAAACCTTGTAGAACAAACAGTTAAAGAATTTGGCCGCCTCGACATCCTCGTCAACAACGCCGCCGAACAGCATCCCCAAGAAAGCATCGAAAACATCACCGCCGAACAATTAGAGCGCACATTCCGCACCAACATTTTCTCAATGTTTTACCTCACAAAAGCCGCTCTCAAACACCTCCAAGAAGGAAGTGCAATTATCAACACTACCTCTGTCACCGCCTACAAAGGCAACCAACAATTGCTAGATTACTCCTCCACAAAAGGAGCAATTGTTGCCTTTACTCGCTCTTTGTCTCAAAGTTTAGCTGAGAAAGGAATTCGCGTCAACGGAGTCGCCCCCGGCCCGATTTGGACGCCTCTAATTCCTGCAACTTTCCCTGAAGAAAAAGTGGAGAAATTTGGTGCAGACACGGCCTTGGGACGCGCCGGTCAACCCGATGAAGTTGCCCCCAGTTACGTGTTTTTAGCTTCAAAAGATTCGTCTTACATGACGGGTCAAATTTTGCATCCCAACGGCGGCTCTGTGATTAACGGATAGATTTGGCGCGACTTTCACCCACAATCTCTGACTATAACTCACAATCTAAATAAACCCGCCCCCACAACCACGTTACCTAGGGCGGGTTTATTCATTTTTTTAGTTATATCAAATCCGGTAGCATCGTCGGGCGTAAAATCTGCGAGAATCTGTGTTTATCTGCCCTCATCTGCGGTTAAAAAAAATAATTTGTTAACCCCAGATGACAAAGGATTGACGCTGATTCACGCAGATAAAGAGAATAGATAGATGAATAATTCCGAGGCTAACAGATTTGATATTAGTTTTTGAACAGTGGTGAGTTTACACAAAACAGTAATCCCGCCAGGTTACTAGCGGGATTGATAGGTTGCAGTTTAGCTAGTTTTGAGCTCAGCTAGAGCTACAATTAGCTCGCTGCTGAATTATTTCATGTTAGCCATTTCTTGCTGGATCGTGCTTTTGGCTGCTTTGAATTGAGTAGCCATTTGTTCCATTTGTGCTTCGCTCAGGTTGCGGCGAATGTGAGGGAACATATCGTTTTCTTCTTGTCGAACGTGATCTTTAACCGCTGTTTGGAGCTGTTTGATTTGCGCTTTGAAATCAGAAGAACTGGGGTTGAGAGCCTTAATTTGGGCGAGCATCTGCTTCATTTCTGCTTGCTCGCTGTAGAGTTCTTGAGTATTGCCGTAGTAGCTGCGAATTGCTGGGTAAACAATTTGCTCTTCGGCTTCTGCGTGAACGCTGAGGTCTTTGTAAAGTTGACCGAAGAATTCTTGCAGTTTTTGAGGATCGTCGGTGCTTGCGATTTCCATAAAGAGGGTATCGGTTTTGCGGTGATCCATTGAGATGATTTCGGTGATGTTCATCTCATCTTTGCTGCGGGTAACTGCACCGCCGATGATGCCGGTCATTGCTGCCATTGCATCTTGCACGCGAGCCCAAACGCCTTGGTCGGGGTCTTTGCCGGTCAGTTCGCGCACGCCTAAAATTTCGAGAACTCCTTTGAGTTGTTCTTGGTGAGCGCGGTTCTCAAAGTTAACTGTGTTGAGCGGGGTAATGGCAGCTTCGATGTCGGCGCCGACTACTTGAGCAGCTTTGTGAATTAACAAACCAGCCATTGTTTGTTTGTGTTTGAGCAGTTCGTGCTGGGTGACTTTTTCAAACAATGTGAGTTCAGAACCTTGCATGAGTTTCTGAACTTCTTCAATCATTTTTGTGCTGGTTTCTTTGGGCTCGGTTTGAATTCCGTATTGAACGATTACGGTTTCTAATACGCCCAAGTTTTTGCGATCGTCTTCGAGCATATCCCGGAAGCGCTGGGCTAGTTCGGAGTCGTTGCAGGAATTGATGAACAATTGCTCGTTGGCGATCAACAGGTTTTGCAGCGCTTTCATGTCTGCTAATTTCATCGCGATCGCTTGGCGCTTGGTATCTTCTAAGGTAGCTACCATCAGTCGTTTCTCCTCTTAAGGTCTTTAGTGTTCTTACATCTCTTAATTTATTGATATATTCTGATAACATCCTCTTTCTCCCGACTGATTCATTAATATCCCGTGCAACCTATTGACTTTTGAGCAAAAAAATGGTAATAAATTAAGGCTCAAGGTTGTTTAAAAAAAAGCAAAAATTACTTCCTGACCACTTCCCACTGCCCACTGCCCACTGCCCACTGCCCACTGCCCACTGCCCACTGCCCACTGCCCACTGCCCACTGCCCACTGACAACAGTCAACAGTCAACAGTCAACAGTCAACAGTCAACAGTCAACAGTCAACAGTCAACAGACTTTTGTATCAATTAATCCCGATCGCAGAGCTGTAAAGCGCTACCATAGTTGCAGCCGAAGTTAACTAAAGTTTAAGAATAACTAGCTTGTCTCAACTGCTCACTGCTTTAGAGTTCCCAGCAAATGTCTGGAAGCTCAACAACGGGTTAACGGTCATTCACCAGCGGATTTCGGCCACACCGGTGGTCGCGCTAGACGTGTGGGTAAGGGCTGGCGCTACGCTGGAGCCGGATTCTTGGTCGGGAATGGCTCATTTTCTAGAACACATGATATTTAAAGGGACGGATTCGATCGCCCCTGGAGAATTTGACCAAGTAATCGAAAATCGTGGCGGTGTCGCGAATGCAGCTACAAGTCACGACTACGCGCATTTTTTCGTCAACGCTGCGGCTGATTATTTAGCAGAAACAGCGCAGCCACTGGCAGAATTGCTGCTGCGGGCTTCGATTCCCGATCGGGAATTCGATCGCGAGCGAGATGTGGTGCTAGAAGAAATCCGCCAAGCTCAAGACAATCCCGATTGGCTGGGTTTCCAAGCAATGATGGAAACAGTTTACCAGCGACATCCCTACAGGCGATCGGTACTCGGCACAGAAGAACTGCTGATGTCGCGAACTCCCTACGAAATGCGCTGTTTCCACCGATCGCACTATCAGCCGGAAAATATGACTGTGGTGGTAGTCGGGGGAATTGACGAACAACAGGCTAGAGATGTTACGGAGAAAGCATTCGAGCAGTTTTCCGATCGGTGGGATTGTCCCCAATTCACCGCAGAGGCGGAACCGCCACTGATAGAAATTCGCCGTCAGGAACTCTGTCTCCCCCGATTGGAACAAGCGCGCCTGATGATGGCCTGGACGGGCCCGGGAGTTGAACATTTGCAAAGTGCTTGCGGCTTGGATTTGCTGTCGGTGTTGCTCGCAGATGGGCGGACTTCGCGTTTAGTCAGGGAACTGCGGGAAGAATTACAATTGGTAGAGGCGATCGACAGCACTTTCTCGCTCCAACGGGAATCGAGTTTATTTACTATCAGTGCAGTCTTGGATGCGAAGGATGTCGAACAGGTGGAATCTCGGATTTGCGATCGGCTGTGGCAATTGCAGTCTGAGCCTGTTTCCGAGGTAGAATTGCTGCGCTGTAAGCGTTTGCTGTGCAACGATTTTGCTTTCTCGCTCGAAACGCCGGGACAGCTAGCGGGTCTTTATGGATATTACAATACGATCGCCAGTGCCGAATTAGCGCTCAGCTATCCCACTAGGATTAAAGCATTTGGGCCATTAGACCTCCAGCGCCTAGCTCAACAATATCTCTCTCCCCGGCGCTATACGGCCGTGGTACTCAAACCAATCTAATAATAGTTGACTGTTCACTGTTCACTGTTGACTGTTCACTGTTAACAGCAACTAGGTTGGGTTGAGACATGAAACCCAAGTCTATTAAGTGGAAATTTGAGATTTGTCCCTCAATCTAAAATCTCAAATCGCCAATCTCAAATCGGATGATCGGTAACGCTCACGCTCTACCCATCCTACGAATAATCATGACTAACAGCCAACAGTCAACAGTCAACAGTCAACAGTCAACAGTCAACAGTCAACAGTTAACAAAGAATTCAATGAAAAATGAAATCCAGCGCACGGTTTTAGACAACGGTATTGTTGTCTTAGCAGCAGAAAATCCAGCAGCAGATATTATTGCAGCTAGGATATTCCTGCGGGCCGGCAGTCGCTACGTGCAGCCGGAACAAGCAGGATTGTGTCACTTGCTGTCGGCGGTAATGACTAAGGGAACCGATCGACTGTCTTCGCTGGAAATTGCCGAGCGTGTAGAATCGGTGGGAGCGAGGTTGAGTGCCGACTCTACTACAGACTATTTTTTAGTGAGTTTGAAGACGGTTTCTGCGGATTTTGAGGAGATTTTGGAGTTGGCGGCGCAATTGACGCGAGAGCCGAATTTCCCGGAAGCTGAAGTCGAACTCGAACGCCGCATTGCTATATCGGCAATTCGATCGCAACAAGAACAGCCATTTGCGATCGCCTTCGAGCAATTGCGGCACGCGATGTACCAGGAACACCCCTATGCTTTCTCTCCCTTGGGCACGGAAGCTACTATGTCAAAGCTCACCAGAAACGAGCTCGAACAGTTCCACAAAACCTATTTCCGTCCCGATAATGTAGTTATTTCTGTAGCCGGCAGAATCTCGACTGAAGATGCGATCGCCCTGATCGATCGAACTTTTGGGGACTGGAAAGCGCCTTTAACACCCCTGCCAACTTTAACCGTCCCCCCCCTATCACCCTCCCCTCAATCGGTCGTTACGGCGCAAGATACGCAGCAATCAGTGATTATGCTGGGCTACCTCGCACCCTCTGTCAGAAATCCCGACTACGCAGCGATTAAGTTGCTGAATACTTATTTGGGTAACGGTTTGTCGAGCCGATTGTTTGTGGAATTGCGGGAAAAGCGGGGCTTGGCTTACGACGTTTCCGCCCTCTACGCGACGCGCTTGGACACGGCACAGTTTGTGGTGTACATGGGTACTGCGCCGGAAAATACAACGACTGCTTTTGAAGGATTGCGTACAGAAGTCGATCGACTCACCAGCATCCAACTAAGCGAGGAAGAATTGCAAGCTTGCAAGAATAAAATGCTCGGTCAATATGCTTTAGGAAAACAAACTAATTCGCAAATTGCCCAAGTTTTAGGCTGGTACGAAATTTTGGGATTGGGAATTAAATTTGACCAGCAATTTCAAGAAGAAATTGCACAGGTGACAGCTTCAGAAGCGCGGGATGCTGCTAAGAAATATTTTGTAGAACCGTATATTTCTTTGGTGGGCCCGGAGGCGGCGATTACAGAGTTGGGTGTAGCGGCTGTTTGTTGAGTACGAAATGGGCGATCGAACTTTTCACAAGTTCGATCGATCTAACCAGTTGATCCATCTGATAGACTAAAGGAATTGATTGGGCTAAGTTGAGCTATGACCATTGCGATCGACCAACCAATACAACAGAAACCACTCAGCTTTGACGAGTTTATCGCCCGTTATGGTGGCGATAACCGCTATGAACTGATCGATGGAGAGGTATTCGACTTGGAACCAACAGGCCCTCATGAGGAGGTTGCAGCCTTCATTACCACAAAGATATGTGTCCAGATCGACGGAACAGGCTTACCTTGGTTTGTTCTTCAGCGGGGACTATTGCGCCCTTCAAATATTGGTATGACAGCATTTAGACCTGATGTTGCAGTTGTCGATCGAGATGAACTTACCAAAGAACTGTTTTGGTCTGGCGAGTCGATCCTGACACTGGGAAGTTCGATTAAATTTGTGGCGGAAGTTGTTAGTAGCAACTGGCAAAATGATTATTCCCGTAAGGTCGAAGACTACGCAGTTTTAGGTATTCCTGAATATTGGATTGCAGACTACGCAGGATTAGGTGGTACTCAACACATTGGGAAGCCCAAACAACCAACCCTCTCTATTTGCACTTTAGTGAATGGGGAATATCAAATTCAGCAGATTCGGGGCGATCAGACCATCGTCTCTCTAACTTTCCCAAACTTAAAAGTGACTGCTGAACAGGTGTTGATGGCTGGCAAGTAAAATAGAACTCGATCGCACTTAATTTGAACGTTTTCGGTTCCCGATCGGTCTAAATTCAAGACAGACCCATCAGGTCTAATTTATATGTACTTCGTAAAGCACTTTCAGATTAAAAAAGAGCTGACTCCGTGGCTTAGCGGGCTGCTTGCCGCTTCCCTGCTTGCAGGAGTAGGCTACACAGCTTACAGCCAACTCACAGTCAAATCCAGCCGCGAAACCAGGCGCAAGGAAAAAACCGTTGCTGTCGAAAGGGTGAACCTGCCGATTACAATTTCGGCAAACGGCACAATTGTGCCCGAACGTTCCGTTAACGTCAGCCCCAAAACTTCAGGAATGCTCAAAAGTTTGCTTGTCAAGGAAGGAGATAGGGTTGAAAAAGGGCAGATTCTCGCCTACATGGACGACTCCAACCTCCAAGGGCAACTTACCCAAACTCGCGGACAACTCGCAGCCGCGGAAGCAAACCTGCAAAAATTGCTCAACGGCACTCGATCGCAGGACAAAGCTGTGGCTAAGGCGGTGTTAGCAGAACAACAGGCAAGTCTGGAAAAATTGCTCAACGGTAATCGAACCCAAGACATTGCTGTAGCTGAGGCACAACTAGCAGAACAACAGGCTAATTTACAAAAATTGCTCAACGGCAATCGAACCCAAGATATTGCCGTAGCCGAGGCACAACTAGCTGAACAACAGGCAAATTTACAAAAATTGCTTAAGGGCAATCGCCCTGAAGACATCGCCCAAGCGATCGCCAAACTCAGAGATGCCGAATACGCCAAAAACCAAGCTGAGGAAGACTTTCAGAGAAATCAGGAACTCTATAATGCCGGAGCCCTTGCTTTGCAAGTTGTCAACAACTCCCGCACCGAGCGCGATCGATCTCAAACGCAAGTCAGGCAAGCCGAACAAGCTGTAGCTTTGCTGCAAGCGGGTACTCGCCCCGAAGAAATCGCTGCGGCGCGGGCTGCTGTGGAGCAAAAACGGCAAGCTTTGACCCTGGCGCGATCGGGCGCACGCCCGGAAGACATCGCTGCAGGGCGGGCTGCTGTGGAGCAAAAACGGCAAGCTTTGGCCCTGGCGCGATCGGGCGCACGCCCGGAAGACATCGCTGCGGGGCGGGCTGCAGTGGAGCAAAAACAGCAAGCTTTGGCGCTGCTAGAAGCCGGTTCTCGCCCGGAAGACATCGCCCAAGCCCGCGCCCAAGTTCTCGCCGCTAGAGGCAGCCTGCAAAGCGTTCAAGCGCTGATCGACGACACGGTGCTACGGGCTCCTTTCACCGGCACTGTTACCCGCAAGTACGCCGATCCGGGCGCTTTTGTGACTCCCACTACGGCAGGTAGTGCGGTTTCTTCGGCAACTTCTTCTTCCATTTTGTCTTTAGCTTCAAAAAATCAATTAGTAGCAAACGTAGCAGAAACTAATATTTCTCAGATTAAGATGGGCCAGGCTGCATCTATTCAAGCCGATGCTTTTGCGGGAAAGACTTTTACAGGTAAAATCACTCAAATTTCGCCTCAGTCGATCGTCCAGCAAAATGTGACAAGTTTTGAGGTAAAAGCGGCAATTATTAATGATGATAAACAAATGCTGCGATCGGGCATGAATGTGAATGTTGAGTTTAAGGCTGGTGATCTCAAAAATGTTTTGGTAGTTCCGACTGCGGCAATTGTCCGCCAACAAAGGGAAACGGGGGTTTATGTTGCGGGTGGAGAAGATGGTAAACCTGCTTTTATGCCGATTAAGACTGGTATGACGGTGGATGATAAGACGGAAGTGCGATCGGGTTTGAAAGGAAATGAAAAAGTGCTGATGAGTTTCCCCCCCGGATTGCGGCCTAGATCCCAAAATCCATCGGGTGGAATTCCAGGTTTGCAACCGGGTGGCGGAAGGCGCTTGCGTTAGGGTTTTGATTTTTTTATTGAACCGCGAAGGCGCGTTACTGCGAATTTAAGGATAGACTTAAGTACATAGAATTTGGGGTCTTAAGTAAGTAGGCGGGATTAAACTGAACAATGTAACTGTATGTAAACATTGCTCAGTCAGCCACGCTTAGGGCTAAGGATACTTTACCATCGTTGACATAGTTGGGCTTTACACCGCCTACCTACTTAATAGATATTTATCTATAGAAGTTACTGCAGGACAGCGACACCTTCTAGCCGCATTCGGAGAGCCGCCATCTCTGAACCCCCTGCCGACAGGTGTTACGGTAACACCTGTCGGCAGGGTTGAAGCGCTGCACCCTTACTTCTTAAAGCTCACCGATCACAATAATCGCTCTTCGTTAGAGGAGGCGGAAGGAGGTATTCGTGGATTTTTTGTCCTTGTTTTTAATGGACTTCGTTAAGCAGTTGCAGTCCCCAACACTCGGGTTTTTGATTGGTGGTATGGTCATTGCCGCCCTTGGTAGCGAATTGGTAATTCCAGAGGCGATTAATCAGATCATCGTCTTCATGCTGCTCATGAAAATCGGTCTGACCGGTGGTCAGGCGATCCGCAATTCCAACCTGACGGAGATGGTGATACCCGCAGCGTCTGCTGTAGCGGTAGGGGTTCTTGTTGTATTCATCGCGCGCTATACGTTGGCCAAGCTGCCGAAGGTCAACACCATAGATGCGATTGCGACCGGGGGATTGTTTGGTGCTGTGAGTGGCTCTACCATGGCTGCAGCCCTGACACTACTGGAAGAACAAAAGATGCCATACGAGGCATGGGCTGCCGCACTCTATCCCTTCATGGATATCCCAGCGCTCGTAACGGCGATTGTGGTGGCCAACATTTATCTCAACCAGAAGAAGGGTAAGGGTAGTGCAGCAGCCCACTCTACCGTGCAGGAGTCTTTCAGCAAGCAGCCCGTTGCAGCAGGCGATTATCCCGATCAGCAAGATTATCCCCGCGGCCGGCAAGAGTATCTCAGCAAGCAGCAGAAGCCGGCGGATAATCGGGTCAAGATATGGCCGATCGTGCAGGAAAGCCTCCAGGGTCCTGCCCTATCGGCAATGTTGCTCGGCATTGCTCTTGGCCTGTTCACCCAGCCGGAAAGTGTCTATAAAAGCTTCTACGACCCCCTCTTCCGCGGCTTGCTTTCGATCTTGATGCTGGTCATGGGTATGGAGGCTTGGTCAAGACTTGGCGAACTACGTAAGGTTGCCCAGTGGTACGTCGTGTATAGCGTCGTGGCACCGGTGGTGCATGGGTTCATCGCCTTCGGTCTCGGCATGATTGCCCACTACACCACAGGATTCAGCCTGGGCGGTGTTGTGATCCTGGCTGTTATTGCCGCCTCCAGTTCAGACATCTCAGGTCCGCCCACGTTGCGAGCCGGGATTCCGTCGGCCAATCCCTCCGCCTACATCGGCGCATCCACAGCAATCGGTACACCCATTGCGATCGGCTTGTGTATACCGCTCTTCCTCGGGCTGGCCCAGGCGATAGGCGGCCGCTAATCCCAGAGGGGTCGCTGTCTGTCGGCGCTCCCTTGACCCGGCAGACCAAGCAACTCAATATATTAAGATCAACATACGTAGGTAAGAAGGTAACCAATATGCCCAAGCCAGCCAAAAAGCTTGTCATCGTCACGGAAAAGATTCTGCTGAAAAAGATCGTCAATATCATCGAAGAATCCGGGGCAACGGGTTATACGGTTCTGGAAACCGGCGGTAAAGGCAGTCGCAACGTGCGCTCGTCGGGACAACCTAGCGTTTCTGACATCACGGCGAATATAAAATTCGAGGTGCTCACCCCGGATCGGGATATGGCCGAGAATATTGCGGATCAGGTCGCAGTCAAGTTTTTCCTCGATTTTGCGGGCATGATCTATATCTGTGACGCCGAGGTACTGTACGGACACAGTTTCTGTGGACCAGACGGCTGTTGAATCGAGACGACACAGACCTCAAAAGCCGGGGCATGACCCCGGTTTTTAGTAGCCGTATTTCTTGCCTGCGGGACTTGGGTCTCAGTTGCAGTCCCCAACGCTCGGCTTTCTGATTGGTGGTATGGTCATTGCCGCTTTATCAAAATTTGAAACCGGAGCAATTTAAACGGAGATTTGGTGTCCAGATTCAAACGTTTAAAGAAATGGTTAACACTTCAGAACAATTCCGGGAATGAAAATCCTCAATATAAACGAGGACGCCGAAGCGCCTTAACTCTTGAAGAACAAGTTTTAGTGACCTTGGAATATTGGCGAGAATATCGAATCTATTTTCATAGGAAGACAAATTGGGGAGTATCCGGATCAACGATTTGCCGAATTGTAACTAACATTGAATCAACTTTAATAAAAACGGGAAAGTTTGGTATTCCTGGGGAAAAAGCATTGTTCATAGGTTTTGGGCGTCAGCAAAGTTGTGGTAATGGATGTCACAGAAACAGCTATCGAGCGCCCAAAAACAAACAGAAAAAATACTATTCACTAAATAAAAAAAAACACAACCTAAAAATGCAAGTGGTCATTAATCAAGAAAGTAAACAGATTATTTGCCTAAATTTTGGACCGGGGCCTTGCCACGATTTCAGCTTGTTTAAAAAAAGCAATGTTCATTTCCATCCCTCAACCGATAGTTTACAAGATAGTGGCTATAGCAATCCTAAATGATTCAGATAAATTTGTAGGGGTAGTGCTAAGAGTGCCTACCCCCTATCTATCGGGCAACCACGGGGAGTAGGGGTCGGATTGCCCCTACAATAATTATGCAAATGATTTAGGATTGCTATATCAAGGGATAAAAGATGATAACTTTAATAGCTCGACTCCTAAAAAGAAACCTAAAAATGCGAATCTTTCTCTTTTAGAAAAAGACTACAATCGAGCTTTAGCCCAGGAGCGAATAGTGATTGAACAAGTTAATAGGAGTCTAAAAGTTTTCTTGCATTTTGTCAAGTCGTTATCGAAATCGTCGCCGCCGTTATGGTTTCCCTTGTAATTTGTTGTCAGCACTTTACAATTATGAGTTAGCTCTCAGGTCTAAAATTCAAAAGCTTTAATTATAACATAGATTTTTTTTGCAATAGGTCTAATATGAAATTACAGACTCGCCCCGGTACCAACAAAATCTCTAATGTTCAAATCGCGTTGATGGCGACAGAGGCGCTGTGGAATAATAAGTTGCGTACCAGTTTAACTATGCTGGGCGTAATTATTGGGATATCTTCGGTAATTGCTATTACTTCGGTGGGACAGGGAGTACAAAAATCAACTGAAGAACAGTTAAAGGCTTTGGGTACAAATGTGCTGTTGGTTTTATCCGGCGCTTCGCGATCGGGTGGTGTCAGTCAGGGAAGCGGTTCTGCTACTACTCTTACTTGGGATGACGCTAGGGCGATCGGCAAACAAGCTCCCGCAGTTAAGGCGATTTCGGCTTATTTGCAGCGCCAAGTGCAAGTGGTTTACGGCGGACAAAATTCATTTACTTCGATTTTGGGAACGGATTTAAATTATCCCGATGTGAAGAACATTCAACCCCAAGAAGGACGGTTTTTTAACGAGGATGAATTGAATGCTGCTGAGCCTGTAGTTGTCCTCGGTTCTAAGGTGCGGGACGAACTTTTTGGAGCCGGAGTTAATGCGCTATCCTCTGATATTCGCATTCAGGGAAACCGCTACAAGGTCATTGGGGTGATGGAAAGCAAGGGGTCTGTAGGGGGAACCGATCAGGACGATCGAGTGTATATTCCTCTCAAAAATATGTCTTCGCGAATTGTGGGGAGAAATTCTTTAGCGGGGATTGCAATATCGGGTTTTTGGTTGGAAACTGCCGACGAATCGGATTTGGCGGATGCTCAATTTCAAGTTGAAAATATCATGCGCTTGCGCCACAATATTTATCCGCCACAACCGGATGATTTTCGAGTTGTAAATCAAGCTGAGATAGTTAATACTTTCAGCAATGTGATAGGTTTATTTACGGTTATGGTGGGTGCGATCGCCGGAATTTCTTTGGTGGTTGGCGGCATCGGTATTGCTAATATTATGTTGGTGTCTGTGGTGGAACGCACTAAGGAAATTGGGATTCGCAAAGCGGTAGGCGCTACTAATGCAGCAATTCTCATTCAATTTATGGCGGAATCTATTTTAGTTTCCACGGTGGGGGGAACGGCGGGTATTGGGTTGGGAGTTGCGATCGCCTTTGGGGCCTCGACAGCGTTCAAATTTCCGTTTGTGGTTTCTGTATGGTCGATCGCAGCGGGTTTTGGGCTGTCTTTTACTGTAGGCTTATTGGCGGGAGTATTGCCGGCTCGGAATGCCGCTCGCTTAGATCCGATCGCAGCTTTGCGGAATGATTGAACTTAATGACGTTCGCCCCCGTTAAATTGAACAGTCGTGAACCCACGAGTAGTCAGAAACCGGGTTTGATGGACGATCGGACTTCGTTGTCGGCCACAGATTCGCTAACGGGATTTCGACAAAAATCAGGTCAAAAATGGCTGCAAACGGGGACAGGTAAACGGTTTGATCTTGAATTGAGCCCAGTAGATAATTGACAAGGGCTTCAGCTCTGATATCAAATCCGCGCTTGATCGTCGGGCGTAAAATCGAGTCAACAGTCAACACTCAACCATCATTCAGTTTTTCGACTGACAGTTAACAGCCAACAGTCAACAGCCAACAGCCAACAGTCAACAGTCAACAGCCAACAGTCAACAGTCAACAAACTCTTTCCCTTACCTAGACTGCGTTTCAGGTAGTTTACGGGCTAGAAAATTTCTAAGTCCAATTAGAAATAATATACGCTAATTCAAATATAATAACAAAAACCCCTTATCCAACAAGCAATTTCCATGTTAGAAGCATTGGTATTGGCAACAGTATTTTGCGGATTTTTTGGTATCATCTTTAAAAAGAACCTGCTCATGAAAATCGTCTGTATGGATGTCATGAGTACAGGGGTTATCGCCTATTACGTGGTGGTGGCATCGCGAGAAGGCTTGCTGACACCAATTATTTCAAAGGGGAAAAATGTTGTCGCTTACGCCGATCCGGTTCCCCAGGCGGTGATCTTAACGGCGATCGTGATCGGCTTTTCGATTCAGGCTTTAATGCTGGTCAGTGTGATGAAGCTGGCACGAGATAATCCGACATTAGAAAGTAACGAAATCGAGATGAATAATACCCCATGAATACCCTGACGCTAGCCTGGATTGGACTCCCGTTTTTTGTCGGGTTTACTATTTATTTGATTCCGAAGTTTGACAAGTATCTCGCAATATTCGGAGCGATCGCGTCCGCTGCCTATGCGTTCCAGCTTTTTGTTATGCCGTCAGCGGTGACGCTGGAGTTACTGGATAATTTCAGTGTCACGTTGTTAGTCGATCGCTTGAGCGGGTATTTCATCTTAACCAATGCCTTAGTCACGGCAGCGGTGATTATCTACTGTTGGCCCACAGAGAAGACGGCATTTTTTTATGCACAGATTCTGATGGTACACGGCAGCCTGAATGCGGCCTTTGCCTCTAGTGACTTTATCAGTTTATATGTGGGGTTAGAAGTCAGCGGGATTGCGGCGTTTCTGTTGATTGCCTATCCTCGCACCGATCGATCGATTTGGGTGGCTTTGCGCTATCTATTTATTAGCAACACGGCCATGCTGTTTTATCTAGTCGGTGCCGTGCTGGTTTATAAGGCAAGTAATTCGTTTAGTTTTGCCGGCTTGGGTGCAGCACCCCCAGAGGCGACAGCTCTGATCTTTATGGGACTCTTGGTTAAGGGAGGTGTGTTTGTATCGGGGTTATGGCTACCGTTAACTCACTCGGAAGCCGAAACGCCTGTGTCGGCTTTGCTGTCAGGGATTGTGGTCAAAGCGGGGGTATATCCCCTCGTGCGCTGTGCGCTGATGGTGGAGGAGGTGGCACCCATCGTCCAGATTTTCGGAGTCGGGGCGGCGTTGATGGGCGTGTTCTATGGCATCTTTGAAAAGGATACCAAGCGGATGCTGGCGTTCAGCACGGTTTCGCAGTTAGGTTGGATTCTCGTAGCCCCGGAAGTGGCAGGCTTTTATGCCCTCGCCCACGGCTTGGTCAAATCGGCGCTATTCCTGATTGCGGGTTCTTTACCCAGCCGCGACTTTAAGGAATTGCGACAAAAGCAGATTAATACTACGCTCTGGATTGCGTTAGTGGTGGCTAGCCTTTCGATCTCAGGCTTTCCCTTTTTGGTTGGCTTTGGGGCAAAGATGTTGACTTTGAAGAATTTGACACCCGCTTATGCGATCGCCATGAATGTGGCAGCAGTAGGAACGGCTATCCTATTTGCTAAATTCATCTTTCTGCCCCGTGGTGGAGAAGCAAAATCAAAACCCGGTTTTTGGCCTGCGGTGTTGCTGTTGCTAGGTGGGCTGATTGCAGCCAATGCTTTTGATGTTCAGGCTTATACGCTGGAAAATATGCTTAAGGCGATCGCCGTCATCGGTGTTGGTTGGTTAGCCTATTTTCTAATTTTTCAACGCACGGCAATCAAACTGCCACGTATGCTTGAACAATTCGATCATTTGGTCGGTTTTATGAGCTTGATTTCGCTCCTACTATTCTGGATGGCATTCTCAACATGATTGGACAGCTAATATTAAGACTGACGATCTGGTTTCTACTCACTGCCGATTTTAGTTTGGCAAATATTGCGATCGGCTTCATCATTGCTTTCCTGTTGCCGCGCAGCTACTCACCCCCGGAACCTTTGAGAGAATGGTTGGGGGTGTTCGGTAAAATCTTGATGGCGATTCCGATAGCTTATATAGAAGCTTTTGAACTCATCCTCCGTCCCCACAGACACGAAGATGTGATCATGGAAAAAGTGCCAAACCATCGATCGCCCTTGCTGATATTCTTAGATGTCTTCCTGATCACTTTTACTCCTAAGACGATTGTCGTGAAATATCACGAAGAGGGTTTTTACGAAGTACACAGGGTGCGGCGGACTTCGAGTAATTAGCTGAAGTTTTTTCGGAATTATTTAACCGCAGAGAACGCAGAGAACGCAGAGAAGGGAGAAATAAATAAGTAGATAGGCGATAAAATACGTAAGTATGTCCGCAGTTAGTAAAAGTGCTCTATCGCAGGGGTTACGATACTTTACATTTTGTGACATACCCGAGTTTATTTACACGCTCGATATTGGATCATTCTCAAGAATCTTTAGGGGCGGGTTCACCAATAGCTTTAAAGATTGCAGACAGGTTAAATAAACCCGCCCCCACCCGCGAAACAGCCCGTCAAGAACAGGCAGGATGCCTGTTCCACAATGATGGCAGAGGTCTATTAAGTTGCACTATTCTCAAGAGTTTCTTGTGGGGTGTAGGGGGTTGGGCACGCGAGCCCGCCCCGATATTAAGTAAGAAAAAAGCAGGAGTGCACACAATTGAACAACTTGAACAACTTGATTCTAATTGCCATGATTTTGGCTCTGCTCATACCCATGTACGAGGTATGGAAAGATCATGATATCTGGCAGACAATGTTGGCTTTTGCCAGTATTTCGACCAAGGCGGCAATCATCGCTCTCGTCATATCCGTCTGGCGCGATGATTGGATGATCGGTGTGGTGGCGGCGATTATCCTCAGTGTGGGTAATGCTGGATTGATGTTGTTGGCACAAATAATCAAACGTATCAGTGAAGCATGATCGTAATAGATGTATTGAGCTATACCTGCATCGGTATAGGGATTTTTTTCTGGTTTTGGGGTACTTCTTACCTACTTGGGAAGCGATCGGTTTTATATAAACTGCACAGTCTTTCGGTAGCAGATACGCTGGGTTCGATCGCGATCGTCGTCGGATTGCTGCTGAAAATACCCAGTAAATGGCCCCTGCTGATTCTGGCGATCATTTGCTTAGCAACCTGGAACACAATGCTGGGATATGTGTTGGCCTATTGTTCCAAAACAGGGACTAACTATGAACGATAATAGCTACATTTATGTCCTCGTCGCTCTGCTGCCCTTAGCTGCTGGTATGGTGGTATTTCAGGTCAATCCATACCACGCATTGCTGCTGCGGGGGGTATTGGGAGCGATCGCCGCCTTGGTGTATACAATTTTAGGCGCGGGGGATGTGGGCTTGACCGAAGCCTTGATGGGTACTCTACTCGCGATTACACTTTATGCAGTGACGGTGCGTTCCTCCTTCGTGCTGCGTCTGGGTGTAATTGAAGATGGGACAGAGGGCGATGCTATACCAAACGACAAAACCGCAGGTCATTTTAAGCAACTGATAGATGACATCCGCACAGTTTTTGAGAAACGCCATATGCGCCTGGAACTCGTTCCCTATGCGAGTGCACAGGCATTGCAGCGGGCGCTGATGGAAAAAGAAGTTCATGCAGCTTGTTCCCCAGAAAACCAACTAGAACACAGGGGCGAAGCGCAACTTTATAACACCGCAATCAGAGTTCGGCGTGTCTACGACATCATGCAAACCGAACTTTCATCACCGGGGACAACCCTAACCTATGTAAATACACCAGACGCAGAGGACAAACATTGATGAAGTGGGTTTACTTTTTATCAGGGATAGCGCTGTTTATCAAAATGCTGCTAATCGCCAATCCAACAATGGAGTTATCGCAGCAAAGTTCGATCGTCGAATTGGTTGTTCAAGATAGTGGAGTATCCAATGCGGTTTCCGGTATCATTTTGCGAAATCGGCTGTACGACACGATCTTTGAAGTTGTGGTATTTACGATCGCCATCTTGGGTGCAAGTTTTATGCTAGCAAATGAACAGCCGTCCTGCGCCATATATCAGTTTACCGATCAACCATCGATTATTTTGGCGCGATTGGGAGCGACGATTGCCGCCTTGGTGGGTGTCGAACTAGCAATTCGCGGGCATTTAAGTCCAGGCGGTGGTTTTGCGGCGGGTGTAGCGGGGGGAACTGCGATCGGCTTGGTGGCGATTACCTCATCACCGCAGTGGATGCAAGAAATCTACCAGCGCTGGCACGCCGCGACTTTGGAGAAAGTTTCGGTACTTGTTTTCATTGTATTGTCCGTTATCACTCTGTCAGGATATGAGTTACCGCACGGAGAGTTAGGCACACTTTTGAGCGGTGGCATTCTCCCCTTGCTCAATATCCTGGTTGCAGTCAAAGTCGCATTAGGATCGTGGGCGGTGCTGTTGGTGTTTATTCGCTATCGCGGATTGCTATGACAAATGTTCCGATCTCAAATCCATTGACATCGAAATCATTCATCACTCTCCTTCTCTGACTCTGTGTCCTCTGTGTTCTCTGCGGTTTAATCATTCCGCAACAACCGTAAACGATATTTTACGTTTATAAGGCTGACCCACGAGTAGTCAGAAACCGGGTTTTTTTGCGAGGTCAAAAACCCGGTTTCTTTGCTTTTGATAAGTAATTCCTGTGTACTCATCTGCGTTTATCTGCGTGCATCAGCGGTTAAAAAATCCAAATCTGCCAGCAATGCCAGATTCAGACAATTTAAAATGCTGGATTTGATCGGACGCTTTTCATCCCCAAATACCATCGATGAATAAAAGTTAATTGCTGGCGATGAATTCAAAAGCTCAAAAGTTTGACGTGCAACTCTCTCGCTGTCAAAGCTGAGAAAGTAAACAGTATCATCGAAAATCCTGACGGGGTGACAGGTTGCCTGAAAAACAGACTCTGAGGCAATCCTAGACAAATCGCCTCAAAAAAGATAGGGTAAGAAAGCTTCTTATACCAATTCACTATGAAGCTGCATTTAATATAACGCTAAGGATATAGTTCCAACCAGAAAGACATCAGCCTCATTTAGTGTATCTTCATAGTGAATTGGTATTACCCAAAAACAATTAAATGATACCAGAATTATATCATGCCCATTTGTCAGAAAAGCTGACACGTTCTAATTACTTATTGACAATTTTATTGATTCAAGTAGTGCAATCGATTAAAGAAGTCACATTGGAAAGCATAGCGACAAAACTAGCGATACCCATTAAATTTGAAAGTAGAAGAAAAAAAGAGAGCGAGATTTTTATCAGAGGATAAATGGGTTATAGATGATATTTGGCTGTCACTGGTAATTGGTTGGATTAAAGGTACTGTCAAACAGAATAAGGTTGTATATTTAGGGCTTGCTGAAAAAGTGAGAAAACAGCATTTAGAAAGATGAGTGAATTCGAGTTCTCCTCGGCAATATAAGTTTTGTCAATTGTGTTCGGGCGAAACATAGCTTTTACCAATGATTGAAGCTAAAAAACCTGAAAAAAGGTTTTTGTTATGAAATAGACCGAAAAAAAGCCAAAAAGCCTGCCGTAGCAGGGCAGAAAGATTCATCACCAGAAAAGTTATTGCGATGCTTGTTTCAGAAGTATTATCAAGTTTAGCCATCACTCTACCGAGGCTAAATCTTCTTTTAGCTTCTCCAAATTTCCCTTCAATTAAGTTACGAATTCTCTCGTCTGATTGAGCTTGTTTTTTCAGTGATTTGCTCAGATTTTTGGGAGGTCTTCCTAGACGGACACCGCTCATTCTTATGCCGAGTTCTTTGCACCAAGCTCTATTTTCTTGTGTTCGATATATCCGATCTACATGAATTGATTCAGGGTAAAATCCGGTGAATTGTTTAAATGCTTCTACTTGTCTTTTAAGGTCTCCTGATTCGTTGAAGTTATCCCAACTAATTCGGTCTAAAAATACGTACCCATTTCGACAACTGGCTGACAGTTTTGCCCCAATTTCAACGGATTTCCCGGCTTTCCCTCTGACGATGGGGCGGATATGTGGTTGCTTTAAACTTACCCCAACTGTCGGGAATACTATGTTCTTTCTTTTCATACATTGACAACTGTTGACGGTAGACTTCTGCCACTACTAACAGCATTTTATAATGAGATTTAGTCAGTAACTGTAGCTCACCCATTCCCTCTATATTCGCCAAATTTATTGGGATGTATTGCAGTTGTTTTTTAATTGCTTTTCTTCTTTCTTTTTGTCGTGGTTTTCGCTGTGCCGGCTATGGTTAGGTATTCTTTTCTGGCTCGGTTTCGATAAGTTCTCGGTTTTTTTTACGGGTGACTTAATTTGATTGTGTAGAGCATCTATGATTTTTTCAGTATGTTCTCTTGCTTGATTTAATAGTCCTAAGTCGGTCGGATATTTAAGGTCGGCTGGCGTACAGGTTGCATCTAATATTAATTTTCCTTGATTTTTGGGTTCACTTATTTCTGATGACTCTTTTTCGACGATAACTCCTGGCACTTCGGTCTGCTCTTTGACCATTTTTTCGTTAATTTTATTGACTAGGTTGACTCCTATTCTCTCCCTAAAATGAACAAACATGGATGAATCAAATGGTGCAGCATCACTATAGGTTGTCATCCCTATAAAGTATTGTAGGTATGGGTTTTCTCTTATTTGTTCTAGCGTTTCTTTGTCGCTGGATCAAGGCCTTTCTTTAATTATTAATGCCCCCAATGCCATCCTAAATGATTTGGCAGGCGCTCCTGTAGATACTGTAAAATTTTCGGCATATTCATCTTCAAATTCTGACCACGGAATTATTTTTGCCATGATTACCCAACGATTATTCTCTGATAATTGCCCCTGTCCGTGAAGGTCAAAGTTGGAAGGTGGGGTTGGGGCCCTAGTCAACTTTTCGGTACATGAACGAAAGTGCTGCTGTGCATGGCTTTTGACTAATTTTAGCTCATAGTCTTACACGTTGTCAACGCCGAACGCGAGTCAAAGTCTTTTGAGGTAAGGGTTTTAGGCTTATTCAGCAAGCCCTACTTACTGATGCCAGTTAGGCACGCAGCACCGACTTCGCTTTTTGCAAATAGTCCCGGCGATCTTCGAGGCCGTTGTAACCCCCATTCACGCGGAGGGTGACTCCTTCGAGGTCGTCTCGATCGGCATACTCGTTGAGGTGTCGGGTATCCCAGTACCAGCCTGCGACCCAAATGGCAAACGGAATCTGTCCGACGAGTTGGGGTTGAGCGATAAAATCCTGATTCATTGCCTTAGAAAAATCCGCATAGTTCGCTCTTCCGGTCAGTTGCATTAACCCCCGTCCCTTAAAGCGTACGCCGTCGCCCGGTTGGGTGTTGCCCAAATCGTCCCGTCCCTCGTAGTCTTCACCAGAAGCATATTCTTCCATCGCATTGAAACAGTCCGACTCGTGAGCCACCTGAGCGATGAAATGGCAGATCCGCAGGGGCGTATTAATCTGATAGTGATTGAGAACGTCGTTGACGCTGGAAGCCAGTTGGCGCAGGCGATCGCTCGGTGCATTCGATCCGGCAATCTGAATCAGTTGCTCGCCCGTCATATATTGGGCGCTTGCCGTCGGACTCGCCGCCGTAGCCGTACCAGAGGCGAAGAGAGTTTGAGCCGTTTGGGCAGGTGCAGTTTGAGCATTTGCAGTTTGAGCGGGCGCGTTTTGGGCGGATGTACCCGGTGGGTTATTGCCGTAAAACAGCCGTCCCCAGCCGGTTTTCGGACCCTCTACTGTCCAGCGACGGCTCAATTCCTGGCGAGAATAGATCAATCCGCCGCCCTCTTTAGTTGTGTATTGGTCCAACAAGTTGCCGTACGGATCGTTGATAATGTAATCGCCGTCTGCGTTGCGACCGATCGCCACAATCATATGCCCGCCACCTGTAGGCCCGGACTGCGGCCCGCGATGCAGAATACCAATGACAGCAGGCAGTCCACTGGCTAGCGATTTATCCAGATCGTCAAAATCGAGAGCGGTATTCCAGGTCGATTGAATTTTCAGTTCTGCCAGGGCCTGAGTTTGGGCGGTATGGTCGGTGGTATCGCCATACTTAATCACGTACTGGAAGTAGTCGTCATCCCCGGAAATGTTTGCACCCAGGAACTTAGCCACCATCGCACAACTGGAGGTATTGCAAGTTCGGTCGGCTTCCTGCAGATTGTCTCGTTGGGAGAAAAAGGGAACGGGCAGTTGAATTGCCCCGTTGCTTGCCCCGTTGCTTGCCGCTGGGGCGGGGGGAGCCAGGGGAGCAGTGGGCGCGGGGGGAGGAGCGCTCATCATCGGACTTGGGGCGGGGGCCGTTGCACCCATCATCGGTGCTGGAGCAGCAGAGGTCGCCATCATCTGGCTTGGAGCGGCGGCCGTTGCTGCCATCATCGGTGCTGGCGCAGCAGGGGTCCCCATGAGATTGGCGGCACTAGACCCGGTATTGCCGACGATCGCGACATCCGGTGCGCTGACAAACCAGACGTTGCGGTTTTCAGGGCCGAGTCCGCGATCGATCGCCACTTGCAGGTGATTGTTCTCAGCTTGAGCATACGACATCAAGCCAAAGCTGTTGCCGCCACCGACAAAAATCTTATAGTTATCGGGCAACAATGATGAATGTTGGGGACTGAGCTTGAATTCGGTATTCTGGCGAACTTGGAGAATGCCCGCAGCCCCAGGGGCAGGAAAGGCGGGAGCCGGATTCCCCCAAAGCTGTTGCTGTTGCTGTTGCTGTTGGGGGGGCCGGACGGGTTCGGGTCGATCGAACAGGGTTTTATCGGTGGCGACAGTGTTGGCTGTCTTAAGAATTTGCTTGATTTGCTCGTTTTCTTTGGCTTGCTGCTGCTGCAACGTCGCGATGTAGTTTTGTACGTCGTTCTTGATGATACTTTCGACCCGGCTGGCAAAGGTCGCATAGCCGTCGATATGGTCGACCAGGTTGTCGTAGGAACCACTCAATTGCACGTACTGCCAGCCTTCAGCCTTGAGGTCTTCTGCCATTTTGCGATAATCTCGCCAGCGATCGCCATAGCGATGAAACTCATCTAGCGCCGCACTGACGGCAATCACCTGACTTACGAAAAAGGGGACGTAAGGAAACCAATCGCGAAAGTATTCATTATCTTTAGACAGTTGCATATTAATCCCCACCAGAGCAGGCAGCACCACCCCGCTAATAATCGTCGTCAGACGCAATCGGTAGTGCATCCGGCGACACTGATCCGCTTTTTTGTCCGCCCACACTACCTGATCGATCCAGCGCTGTTTGAGCGACTGTTTGTAGAGGTTGGGGAGGTTCAACTGTTCGACTAAGCTTGCCAACTCTTCGCGCAGGTATTGTTCGTAGGTCTTTTTCTTAGCCATCGGGATGTCCTGTTAGAGGGTAGAGGGCTGGGGTACATCTGAGGTTAGGTCAAATCCCCATATGCGACCCATCTTTTAGGTTGATCGACAGGCTCCTCAGAAAATAATAGCTAGAGACCGACTGGCAAGAGCTTAATTCTTGGAGGAGGCATTCGGTCCCGGATTTGGGATACTCAATCCAGTCAGCATGATTAACTCTCAACGTAGGGGCGCACGGCCGTGCGCCCCAACTTTCAACTTTCAACTTTTAACTTTTCAGGCGGTAAATGGTACTCTTTCCACCGTAGGAGCCGTCAAAATCCGTATCGCTTTCCCACACAAAGCAAGCTCTAGAGGATGAGTTGGAGAGGACTCGACTGCAACCATCGGTCAGTCCAATCCCAATGTGTGCTTCTCCATCCGCAACCACCAAATCGCCCGCTTTCGCCGATTCTCTCGGCACCAGTTCTCCTCGCCCTTGTTTGAGCGCATCCAGGACTGCGGGAACGTAATTGGGATTGGCGCCAAGTGGGGTGAGGCTTGCATCCTGAATGACTTTGTTGACCGTCCAGGCGCAGGCGTTGTTGCCACCATCAGGGCCGTCGGCCGTAGAGATTCCCCGCAGTTTGAGGGTGGAGGCGAGGATGCGAGCATTCAGGTCGGCGAGCGCGGTTTGCTGCACTGGAGCGCTAGCAGAGGGGGCTGCTGCAAAGGCGGCAGGAGGCTGGGCAAAAGCCATTTGCATAGGTGCCGATGGAGGCGCAAACGCGGCAGGAGGCTGGGCCACAGTCGGCTGAGGCATTGGGGCACTCGGTGCGGGTGGGGGTGCAAAGGCGGCGGGTGGTTGGGCGAACGCGGTTTGCGCCATCGGGGTATTCTGAGGGGGGACTGGTGGGATCGAGGGTTGCCCTGGAGCATTGAACGCCGGATGTTGCGCTGGCATTCCCATTGCTCCAAAGCCATTGTGAGGCGGGTTGGCAGCCCCGTAAGGCGGCTGTTGAGGGGGAGGAGTGGGCTTTGCAAACAAGGTTTTATCGGTGGAAACCTTCTCGACGGTTTTCAGGATGTGCTTGATTTGCTCTTGCTCCTTAGCCTGTTTTTGCTGCAACGCCGTGATATAGTTTTGTACGTCATTCTTAATCAAGCTTTCGACCCGACCTGCAAACAGGGTATAGACATCTTGGTGGGTTGTAGATTCCTTGTTCTCAGTCTGGGGTTTGAGGGCTTTCCAGTCTTCGACGCTGACTTCGGACATCCGACTGCGCGACAGGGGAGGCGGACTATCGTCTTCTTGGTGGGTTTTGTAGCGATAGGGGCCGGTCAATTGCAGGTATTCCCAGCCTTCTGCTTTGAGCTCTTCGGCTAGTTGTCGGTACTCGCGCCAGCGATCGCCAAAGCGCATAAATTCTTCCGCTGCCGCACTGACTGCGATAATTTGGCTCAAGACAAACGGGACGTAAGGAAACCAAAAGCGAAAGTATTCATTATCTTTGCCCAGTTGATTGCCCAGTTGAAAGTTAATTCCAACTACCGCAGGCAACAGTACACCACCGACGATCGCCGTCAGGCGCAAGCGATAGTGCCAGCGACGGCATTCTTCGGCTTTCTTATCCGCCCAAACCACTTGATCGAGCCAGCGACTTTTGAGCGACTGTTTGCAAAGATCGGGTAGCTCCAGTTGCTCGACCATATCGGTCATTTCTTGGCGCAGGTAGTCGTAATACGAGGTCTTTTTCGCCATGTGGACTTCTGTTTGCATGCACTATATTGTTTAGATCCGCATCGTGGCTGCGAAATCCTAGTTGTTCACCCCCTTTATTTCACGAGGCAGAAGTTCGATAGCGCAAGCGCTTGGTTAGTTCGACTGATGACCAACGACTGGAATCCTATGAACTATCCTTCTTCTGTCACTCTCGGAAAACTGGCGTTGCTGAATACAGGCATGAATTCAAGATTTTGGCATTGCTATAAGCCCGCTTGAGGGTGAGTGTTGTAAGGCTCTGGTGAGTTTTAGGTGATAGTAAAAATAAAACTTCCCGTGGGAAAGGCCTGAAAGGCTGTGTGAGCCAGAGGCTCCCACTACCGTTTCCACCACCAATTGAGAACAGCCAATTTATTCGTCTACTATAGAGTTGTATAGAGTTGCTGACGACAATATTGATGCCCTATAGCTTCTTGAGTAAGTTTTATGGGACAAACACATCCTACCATAGATAGATGACAAAGCAATCATTATTTATCATCAGGGCAAGCGTGAATCAGTGGGAAAAGTAAACACTGTATGGGTTCACGGGGTGACAACCCCGTCAGATTCCGGATCTTCCCAAAAATCAGTGTAGCACATGGCACACGGGCGGTAAACTGCCAGTAAGGATTGCTAAAGCCCCGGCTCTGGTGAGTTTTAGCGGGTAATAAAAATAAAACTTCCCGTGGGAAATGCCCGAAAGCCGGAGTGAGGCAGAGGCTCCCACTACCGTTTTCACCAGAAATCCTGAAAAGCCTTTTGTAACATCAAGCGGAAAGTTGATTCATACCGTGAATCCGCAACGCCGGGAAACTTTTGTCATTTCTCAATTCTAGAGCTTTTGTATAGGAAGCGAGCGCAATATTTTTTGAGAATAACAAATACAACAACCAAGTTTTTGTAATAGGATAGCTGGTATTGATTGACTGATAAAGCTTCTAGAGATTGCTCTGCAAGAGAGTGACAGAAGAGCGTTCTGAAGTTTTGCTGGTTAAAGGCAGCCCAACTCTAGAGGGGAACACTGTCGCATGGTGCATCACTCAATTCTAATTTCGACCCACAAATTTGTTGAATCTAGGACTTACGCATTGATAATATAACCAAGTAGTGCATTGATCAAAGAGGGAACGAGGGAACGAGGGAACAGGGAACGAGGGAACAGGGAACGAGGGAACAGGGAACGAGGGAACGAGGGAACATCTACTAATGGGTATCGGACAGTCAGAAAAATAACTAAAACCTCGACACCGCCAGAAAAAAAATATTTTAGATAGTGAGTAAAATTAGAGAAGGGGGAGTGAAACCAACAATAGTAACGGGAGATAGTTGGTATTCAGGAGGAGAAAATTTAAAGTTTATAATCAACCAGAAACTGGGTTTTATATTCGGTCTGGGTTTTATATTCGGCATTGAAAAAAACAGAATTGTCATTGTCTCAAATGAGCAGCCCAAGTATTTCCAAGTAAGCATTTTTTTTAGAGATGACCGAGGAAGGATTAGTCTCATCTAAAAGAATTTGGATTTATAAAGCTGTTGAGGAAAGACTTTAAAAAAGCAGACTCTAGACATTATATTTTATATCTGCTAGATCGGGAAAAGCTCAAAGAGACAACCCGAAGTGAATTTATGACAATTCACGAGGTTCATTGTGGCTTGGAAACCTTTCATAGAGCGCTCAAACAAGTATGTGGAATTTGTCGTTTCATGGTGAGAGACACCCACGCGATCGAGACTCACATATTTTGGTCACTTCCCCCCTTTATTAAATGAGAGTTAATGGGCTATAAAAAGATAATTAGCAATTGGTATGAAGCCGAAAGGAATCTATTCACTTTAGTTGTCCGTGAGCAGATTTGGGCGAGCCTTAGCCGTGATTTTATAGTCGAGAATACATAGAAAATGTGGCGTTGTGGATTCAGGGTATGAATCAAATTTTCGCTTGATGTTACAAAAGGCTTTTCAGGATTTCTGGTGAAAACGGTAGTGTCACCCTCTGCCTCACTCCGGCTTTCGGGCCTTTCCCACGGGAAGTTTTATTTTTATTATCCGCTAAAACTCACCAGAGCCGGGGCTTTAGCAATTTTTACTGGCAGTTTACCGCCAGTGTGCCATCTGCTACACCGATTTTTGGGAAGATCCGGAATTTGACGGGGTTGTCGCCCCGTGAAGCCATACAGTGTTTACTTTTCCCACTGATTGACGCTTGCCCGGGTTCTAAATAATGATTGCTTTGTCATCTATCTATGGTATGGTGTGTTTGTGGATCGCACTTAATCAAAAAGCCATAGGGCATCAATATTGTCGTCAGCAACTCTCTAGTAGACGAATAAATTGGCTGTTCTCAATTGCTGGTGGAAACGGTAGTGCGAGCCTCTGGCTCACACAGGCTTTCGGCCCTTTCCCACGGGAAGTTTTATTTTTACTATCAACTAAAACTCACCAGATCCTTACAAAACTCACCCTCAAGCGGGCTGATAGCAATGCCGAAATCTTGAATTCATACCTTTATTCAGCAGCGCCATAAATTATGTACTTATGGGAAAGATCCGACTTTTCCGACTTTAAGATCCGACTTTTCCGACTGACAGAGACAGTGGCCCCAAGCCATGATAGAGATAGGGAAAGTCAACCCACGATATCTAGATTGTCAAGATATCGTAAACAGGCCTTGCTGAATAGGGTATGAAATTTGTAGGCTCAATCCCCCCTGGTTGCCTCACCGCTGACGGGGTAAGCACTTAGAATTACCCTTACAGGAAAAATCATACTTTGATTCAGCAGTGCCTGATTTTGTTCTAGTCCCCTCCAATCCGATCGCGTGAGGTTGTGCGGTGTGGCTGTCTACCATTCGCGCTCTCTAAAATGTTTTAATTCCATGATGGAAATTTCCCGATTTCCTATTCCGCATTTACCTATCCCTTCCTCATGAAAACAATTTTTGACGCTTTTATCTCTTACGGACGAGCAGATAGTCTAGCTTTCGGTAGAAAATTATACGAGAGCCTGCGAGAACAAGGATTGAATATTTGGTTCGACCAAAACGATATTCCCCTGGGAGTCGATTTCCAAAATCAAATAGACGACGGCATCGAGAAAGCGAACAACTTCTTATTTATCATCGCACCGCATTCGATCAACTCGCCTTATTGCGGCAAAGAAATCGAACTGGCGATTCGGCGCAACAAACGGATAATTCCCTTACTGCACGTCGAACAGATCGATCGAGAGATTTGGCAGCAGCGAAAACCCCTGGGAACCGACGAGGAGTGGGAAGCCTACAAAGCCAAAGGATTGCATTCGAGTTTTAACAATATGCACCAGGCTATAGGCAAAATCAACTGGGTGTATTTTCGCGAGGGAATTGATGACTTCGATAAATCTTTCACCGGCTTACTTGAATTACTAAACCGCCACGCCGAGTATGTAGAAAAACATACGCAATTTTTAACCAAAGCCTTAGAGTGGGAACGGCAGCAAAAACAAAATAGATGGCTGTTAGTGGGCGACGAGAAAAAGCAAGCAGAAGCTTGGTTAAAAATTCATTTTAACTCGGAACAGCCGCCTTGCCTTCCGACGGACTTGCATTGCGAATACATTACTGAAAGCATCAAGAATGGCAATAACTTGATGACTCAGGTGTTTATCTCTTATTCCGAGCGCGATCGGGAAACAATGGAGAAAATTCGCAACAGTCTGAGGCGAGAAAGCTTGACCGTTTGGACGAATACAACCGATATTCAAACCGGAGAAGATTTTCAGAGTGCGATCGATCGCGGCATCGAACAAACCGATAATTTGGTCTATCTGCTCTCGCCCGACTCTGTAGAATCCGAGTACGTGCGGAAAGAAATAGACTATGCCGTATCGCTGCACAAGCGAATTATCCCCGTTTTAGTTCGAGAAACGGCAGCCGAGTCGATACCCAAGGCATTGCAGGGCGTGCAGTATATCGACCTCACCGACAACGTAAAAGAAGACGATTACGTACTCGATGAAAGTCAATTGCTGAAGATTATACATCAGGATGAAGTTTATTATAACGAGCATAAAGTGTTCCTAACTCAAGCCTTGAAGTGGGAGCGACAACATAAGAATCCGAGTATTCTGCTGCGAGGTTATAACTTGCGAAGTGCAGAGGCGTGGTTGAAGGTAGGGCAGAAACGGACGCAGCATCGCCCGACACCATTAATTGAAGAATTCATTGCGGAAAGTTTGCGGCAACCGCCCTTGGAGTCCCTCGATGTTTTTATTTCTTATTCTCGCGCCGATTCGGATTTAGCCAGAAAGCTCAATAACGAACTGCAACTACAGGGAAAAACGACCTGGTTCGACCAAGAAAGTATTGCCTCGGGCTCGGATTTTGCGCGAGAAATAGAGCAGGGCATCCAATCGTCAGATAATTTCTTATTTATTCTTTCCCCGCAAGCGATAAATTCACCCTATTGCGCGATGGAAGTGGAGTATGCAGCGAAGTTGAACAAGCGGTTTGTGACGCTGCTGCATCGCTCGGTCAATTCAGCAGAATTGCATCCGGAGTTAGCCAAAGTCCAGTGGATAGATTTCAATCAAAACGAGGGGGATTTCAATGCCAATTTTAATCAATTGGTCAGAACCCTGGATACAGACAGAGAACACTTACAGAATCATACGAAATGGTCTCAGCGGGCTTTGGAGTGGCAGCAAAAAAATCAGACGAAAGATCTACTATTGCGCGGGAGTGAATTGGCGATCGCCGAAGTTTGGTTGAAAGACATTCAAGCACAAAAGAAACAGCCGGTCGCGACCGAGTTACAAAAGGCATATATAGCCGAAAGTAGCAAGTACAAGCGCCAAAATAAGATGCTATTAAGGGGAGCCGTCGTGGGTGCGCTCTCGATCATGACACTTGCCACTATTGCCGCAATAGGTGGGACAATAGAGGCGAAAAAGCAAACTGCAATTGCCAAGTTAGAGGAAAATGCTGGCCGCGTGCAGACTTTGCTTCATGCCGATCCCCTAGAGGCACTCATTCTGGCGATTAAAGCCACAGGTGAAAGCGAATCTGCATCGTCAGAGGTTGGCCCGGAGACGTTTGCCCTGGTGCAGTCTAGCTTGCGCGATGCCGCCGGAGATGCCAGAGAGCGCAATCTCCTGACAGCAAGCACACAGGCAGTCAACTCATTAGCGTTGAGTCCAGACGGCAAAACCCTCGCGAGTGCGGGTAAAGACGGGAGGATTCGCCTGTGGAATACCTCTTCTGGCTATCCCACCCATCAACAGCTCGACCCGTTGCCCAATGGGCTTATAGCCCCCCTCAATTCCGTGGCCTGGAGCCGAGACGGCAAAACGATCGTCAGTGGCGATGTAGACGGGACGATTCGCTTATGGGACATCTCTGGTAAGCTCATGGGCCAACGCTTAAAAGGGCATCAAGGCGATGTCTGGTCAATCCGATTTAGCCCCGATGGTAAAACGATCGTCAGTAGCGGCGAGGACGGGACGATTCGTCTGTGGGACACGAATGTCAAGCCCGTCGGTAAACCCTTCAAAGGGCATAAGGGTGGGATTCGATCGATCGCATTAAGTCCCGATGGAAAAACCATCGTCAGTGGCGGCAAGGACAAAACGGTTCGTTTGTGGACTCGTCAGGGTCAACTCATTGGTCAACCTTGGACGGGGCATGAGGATGAGGTCGCGTCAGTGGCCTGGAGCCCCGATGGTAAAACCATTGGCAGTGGCAGCAATGACGGGCGGATTCGTTTGTGGGACACATCGGGGAAACTCATCACTCAACCCTTCAAAGGGCAGGAGGGTGCGCCGATTGGGTCAGTCGTATTTAGTCCCACGGGTAGAAGCATCGTCAGTGGGGGCTCGGATGGAACCATTTCTGTTTGGGATCTCCGGGGGAATCCTCTCCTGGGTCATCCCCTCATCGGGCACGTGGGTGCAGTCTCGTCCGTGGCATTGAGCCCTGATGGCAAAACCATTTTCAGTAGCGACGATAAGGGGATGATTCGTCTGTGGGATAGATACGGCTACCTCATCGGTCAACCCTTCACCGGGCACGAATATGGAGTCTACTCAGCCGCATTTAGCCCCGATGGCAAAACCATTGTCAGTGGTAGCTATGACAAGACAATTCGCCTGTGGGATACGGATGGCAATCCCATCGGTCAGCCCTTTAAAGGACATCAAGGTACGGTCTATTCAGTGGCATGGAGTCCAGACGGCAAAACCATTGTCAGTGGTAGCGCGGACAAGACGCTCCGCCTATGGGATACTTCAGGCAATCCTATCGGTCAACCCTTTAAAGGACATCAAGGCCCGGTCGGGGCAGTGGCCTGGAGCCCCGATGGTAAAACCATTGTCAGTGGTAGCAATGACAAGACAATTCGCCTGTGGGATCGCTTGGGCAATCCCATCGGTCAACCCTTTGAGGGACATACAAATTGGGTCATGTCAGTGGCATTTAGCCCGGACGGCAAAACGATCGTCAGCGGTGGCTATAACGGGAAACTTCGCTTGTGGGATACTTCAGGCAATCCCATCGGTCAACCCTTCAAAGGGCATAAGGATGCGGTCTACTCGGCGGCCTGGAGCCCGGATGGCAAAACCATTGCCAGTGGTAGTCGCGACAATACAATTCGCCTGTGGGATACTTTAGGCAATCCCATCGGTCAACCCTTCAAAGGACACACCAATTCAATCTACTCGGTGAAATTTAGCCCGGATGGTAAAACCATTGCCAGTGGTAGTTACGATAAGACCATTCGCCTGTGGGACACGAACGGTCAACCCATCGGTCACTTTCTCAAGGGACATGCGGGTTCAGTCACTTCAGTTGCGTTTAGCCCGGACGGTAAAACCATTATCAGCGGCAGTACCGATCGCACGCTTCGTCTCTGGCGCGTTGGCACTTGGCAAGATTGGCTGAAGATGGCGTGCAACCGAGTAATTTTACATCCCGTTTTAGTCGCGCCGGAAACGCAGCTTGGTGGGGATGCGGAAATGATCTCCGTGGCGAAAGAGGCGGGGGAAACCTGTCAAAGGCTGGCCTGGAACGATGCGGAAAACGCCCAGTTTTTAGTCAATCGAGGTCGAGCGATGGCGTGGCAAGGCGATGTGGGCCTAGCCATCGCGACGTTCCAAGAGGCCCAGAAATTATCGCCCAGCATTGAGGTGCCACCAGAGGACAAGGTTAAACAGTTGGCTGCTGAAGGTTCGATCAAAAAAGGGGAAAACCTAGTCCAAGAGGGTGAAGTTCAGAAAGCAGTGGATGCCTTCTTGAAAGCAAAGCAGTTCGACGCAACCTGGAAGATATCTCAAGAGTCTTGGAATACGCTGTGTTGGTACGGTGCGCTGCACAAAGGGGCAAAGACCGTGATCTCGGCGTGCGATACGGCGGTGGCACTTGCACCGGGCAATGTCGAGGTTCGAGATAGTCGTGGGCTGGCCCGGGCGCTGACGGGGGATACGGCAGGGGCGATCGCAGATTTTCAAGCGTATATCAAGGTCACGGATTGGGCAGAGGGCAAAAAACAGCGGCAAGGCTGGATTGATAAGCTGAAAAAGGGTGAGAATCCGTTTACGGAGAAGGAGATCGCTAATTTGTTGGGATGAGGAGATGGGGAACAGTTATCAGTTATCAGTCAACAGTGAATTGAGTTGACTGATAACTGATAACTGTTGACTGTTGGATGAAGTCAAAAAAGTTCTCACCAACCAGGTCAAGAAGCAACCTGAATTTCCTTGGATGAAGCTGTTGTCTAGCCCAGTCTACCAAAACGCTTTAATTCACTTGAAAGATGCCTTACAAAACTCACCCTCAAGGGGGCACAGAGCCATGCCGAAATCTTGAACTTATAACTGTATTCATCCACGCCCCCATTTACCTATCCCTTCCTCATGAAAACAAATTTTGACGCTTTTATCTCTTACGGACGAGCAGATAGTCTAGGTTTCGGCAGAAAGTTATACGAGCGATTGAAAGAACAAGGGTTGAATATTTGGTTCGACCAAAACGATATTCCCCTGGGAGTAGATTTCCAAAATCAAATTGACGACGGCATCGAAAAAGCAAACAACTTCTTATTTATCATCGCACCGCATTCGATCAACTCGCCTTATTGCGGCAAGGAAATCGAACTGGCAATTCGGCGCAACAAACGGATAATTCCCTTACTGCACGTCGAACAGATCGATCGAGAGATTTGGCAGCAGCGAAAACCCCTGGGAACCGACGAGGAGTGGGAAGCCTACAAAGCCAAAGGATTGCATTCGAGTTTTAACAATATGCACCAGGCTATAGGCAAAATCAACTGGGTGTATTTTCGCGAAGGAATTGATGACTTCGATAAATCTTTAACCGGATTACTTGAATTATTAAACCGCCACGCCGAGTATGTAGAAAAGCATACGCAATTGTTAACCAAAGCCTTAGAGTGGGAACGGCAGCAAAAACAACATCGCTGGCTGTTAGTAGGCGACGAGAAAAAGCAAGCAGAAGCTTGGTTAAAAATTCATTTTAACGAGCAGCAGCCGCCTTGCGTTCCGACGGACTTGCATTGCGAATACATTACTGAAAGCATCAAGAATGGCAATAACTTGATGACTCAGGTGTTTATCTCTTATTCCGAGCGGGATCGGGAAACAATGGAGAAAATTCGCAACAGTCTGAGGCGAGAAAGCTTGACAGTGTGGACGAATACAACCGATATTCAAACCGGAGAAGATTTTCAGAGTGCGATCGATCGCGGCATCGAACAAACCGATAATTTGGTCTATCTGCTCTCGCCCGACTCTGTAGAATCCGAGTACGTGCGGAAAGAAATAGACTATGCCGTATCGCTGCACAAGCGAATTATCCCCGTTTTAGTTCGAGAAACGGCAGCCGAGTCGATACCCAAGGCATTGCAGGGCGTGCAGTATATCGACCTCACCGACAACGTAAAAGAAGACGATTACTTGCTCGATGAAAGTCAATTGCTGAAGATTATACATCAGGATGAAGTTTATTATAACGAGCATAAAGTGTTCCTAACTCAAGCCTTGAAGTGGGAGCGACAACATAAGAATCCGAGTATTCTGCTGCGAGGTTATAACTTGCGAACGGCAGAGGCGTGGTTGAAGGTAGGACAGAAACGGACGCAGCATCGCCCAACAGCATTAATTGAAGAATTCATTGCTGAAAGTTTGCGGCAACCGCCCTTGGAGTCCCTCGATGTTTTTATTTCTTATTCTCGCGCCGATTCGGATTTAGCCAGAAAGCTCAATAACGAACTGCAACTACAGGGAAAAACGACCTGGTTCGACCAAGAAAGTATTGCCTCGGGAGCGGATTTTGCGCGAGAGATCGAGCAGGGCATCCAATCGTCAGATAATTTCTTATTTATTCTTTCCCCGCAAGCGGTAAATTCACCCTATTGCGCGATGGAAGTGGAGTATGCCGCCAATTTGAACAAGCGGTTTGTGACTCTGCTGCATCGGCCTGTCAATTCAGCAGACTTGCATCCGGAGTTAGCCAAAGTCCAGTGGATAGATTTCAATCAAAACGAGGGGGATTTCAATGCCAATTTTAATCAATTGGTCAGAACCCTGGATACAGACAGAGAACACTTACAGAATCATACGAAATGGTCTCAGCGGGCCTTGGAGTGGCAGCAAAAAAATCAGACGAAAGATCTACTATTGCGCGGGAGTGAATTGGCGATTGCCGAAGTTTGGTTGAAAGACATTCAAGCACAAAAGAAACATCCCGTCGCGACGGAGTTACAAAAGGCATATATAGCCGAAAGTAGCAGAGAAAAACGCAAAAATAAGATGTTATTAAGGGGAGCGGTAGTGGGGGCGCTCTCGATCATGACACTTGCTACTATTGCCACAACACTTGGGATAATAGAGGCGAAAAAGCAAACTGAATATGCGCAAAAGCAAACGCAGAGCGCCACAGAGGCACGTAAAAAAGCGGAAGAGCTAAGGAAGATAGCCGAGTTAAAGGAAAATGCTGGCCGCGTGCAGACTTTGCTCGATGTCGGTCCGGTAGAGGCACTCATTCTGGCGATTAAAGCCACAGGTGAAAGCAAATCTGCATTGCCCGAGGTTCGCGACAAGACGTTTTCCCAGGTGCAGTATAGCTTGCGCGATGCCGCCGGAGATGCCAGAGAGCGCAATCTCCTGACAGCAGACGCATCTGGAGTCAACTCATTAGCGTTGAGTCCAGACGGCAAAACCCTCGCGAGTGCGGGTTATGACGGGACGATTCACCTGTGGGATACGGACGGCTATCCCATCGGTCAACCGATGAACCCGTTGCCCAATGGGCTTCCACCCGCCCTCTATTCTATGGCCTGGAGCCCAGACGGCAAAACGATCGTCAGTGGCGATGGAGAGGGGACGATTCGCTTGTGGAACATCTCTGGTAAGCTCATGGGCGAACGCTTAAAAGGGCATCAAGGCCCTGTCAGGTCAATCCGATTTAGCCCCGATGGCCTCACGATCGTCAGTGGCGGTGATGACGGGACGATTGGCCTGTGGAACACGAATGGCAAGCCCGTCCGTAAACCCTTCAAAGCGCATAAGGGTTGGATTAACTCGATCGCATTAAGTCCCGATGGAAAAACCATCGTCAGTGGCGGCGATGACAAGACAATTCGTTTGTGGACTCGTCAGGGTCAACTCATTGGTCAACCTTGGAAAGGGCATGAGGAGGGGGTCACGTCAGTGGCCTGGAGCGCCGATGGTAAAACCATTGCCAGTGGCAGCTATGACGGGCGAATTCGTTTGTGGAACACCTCGGGAAAACCCATCGGTCAACCCTTCAAAGGGCATGAGGGTGCGTCGATTCAGTCACTCGCATTTAGTCCCACGGGCGTCATCGTCAGTGGGGGCGGGGATGGAAGCATTTCTCTTTGGGATCTGGGGGGGAATTCTCTGCTGAGTCATCCCCTCATCGGGCACCTGGATGCAGTCTCGTCCGTGGCATTGAGCCCCGATGGCAAAACCATTTTCAGTGGTAGCTGGGACGGGACGATTCGTCTGTGGGATACGGACGGCTACCTCCTCGGTCAACCCTTGACCCTGGACGATGAAGTATCCTCAGCGGCATTGAGTCCCGATGGCAATACCATTGTCAGTGGTAGCTATGACGGGACGATTCGCCTGTGGTATACGGATGGCAAGCCCATCGGTCAGCCCTTTAAAGGACATCAAGGTACGGTCTTTTCAGTGGCATGGAGTCCAGACGGCAAAACCATTGTCAGTGGTAGCGATGACAAGACAATTCGCCTGTGGGATAGCAAGGGCAATCCCATCGGTAAACCCTTTAAGGAACATACAGGTTCGGTCACTTCTGTGGCCTGGAGCCCCGATGGCGAAACCATTGTCAGTGGTAGCTATGACCGGACAATTCGCCTGTGGAAGACTTCTGGCAAGCCCATGGGTCAACCCTTTAAGGGACATGAAAACTTGGTCATGTCTGTGGCATTTAGCCCGGACGGCAAAACAATCGTCAGCGGTGGCTATGACGGGAAAGTTCACCTGTGGGATACTTCTGGCAAAACCCTCGGTCAACCCTTCAAAGGGCATAAAAAGGCGGTCTACTCGGTGGTATTTAGCCCGGATGGCAAAAAGATCGTCAGTGGCAGCGCGGACAATACAATTCGCCTGTGGGATACTTCAGGCAAAACCATCGAGAAACCTTTTAGAGGACACACCAATTCAATCCGCTCGGTGAAATTTAGCCCGGATGGCAAAACCATTGCCAGCGGTAGTGAGGATAATACCATTCGCCTGTGGGACACGGACGGTGAACCCATCGGTCAGCCCCTCAAGGGACATACGAAATCAGTCACTTCAGTTGCGTTTAGCCCGGACGGTAAAACCATTATCAGCAGCAGTGAGGATAACACGCTTCGCAAATGGCGCCCTGGCACTTGGCAAGATTGGCTGAAGATGGCGTGCAACCGAGTAATTTTACATCCCGCTTTAGTCGCGCCCCAAACGCACTTTGGTGAGGATACGGAAATGCTCTCCGTGGCGAAAGACGCGGGGAAAACCTGTCAAACGCGGGCCTGGAACCCTGATGAAAACGCCCAGTTTTTAGTCAATCAAGGTGGATCGATCGCGCGGCAAGGCGATTTGGGCCAAGCCATCGCGACATTCCAACAGGCCAAGAAATTATCGCCCAGCATTAAGGTGCCAGCAGAGGACAAGGTTAAACGGTGGGCTGCTGAAGGTTCGATCGAAAAAGGGGTAAACCTAGTCCAAGAGGGTAAAGTTCAGGAAGCAGTGGATGCCTTCTTGAAAGCAAAGCAGTTCGACGCAACCTCGAAGATCTCTCAAAAGTCTTGGGATACGCTGTGTTGGTACGGTGCGCTGCACAAAGGGGCAAAGACCGTGATCTCGGCGTGCGAGACGGCGGTGGCACTTGCACCGGGCAATGGCGACGTTCGAGATAGTCGTGGGCTGGCCCGGGCGCTGACGGGGGATACGCCAGGGGCGATCGCAGATTTTCAAGCGTTTATCGAGGGCACGGATTCGGCAGAGCGCAAAAAAAGGCGGCAAGGCTGGATTGATGCCCTGAAAAAGGGTAATGATCCGTTTACGGAGAAGGAGATCGCTGAGTTGTTGCGATGAGGAAAGGGGGAACAGTTATCAGTTATCAGTTATCAGTCAACAGTCAACAGTTATCAGTTGACTGTTGACTGTTGACTGTTGACTGTTGACTGTTGACTGTTGACTGTTGGATGAAGTCAAAAAAGTTCTCACCAACCACGTCAAGAAGCAACCTGAATTCCCTGGGAGGAACCTGTTGTCTATCCTTGTCTACCAAAAGGCTTTAATTGACTTGAAAGATGCCTTACAAAACTCACCCTCAAGCGGGCTTATAGCAAGGCCGAAATCTTTAATTCATACCTGTATTCAGCAACGCCCCTCATTTACCTATTTCTTCCTCATGAAAACAAATTTTGACGCTTTTATCTCTTACGGACGAGCAGATAGTCTAGCTTTCGGCAGAAAGTTATACGATCGATTGAAAGAAGAAGGGTTGAATATTTGGTTCGACCAAAACGATATTCCCCTGGGAGTCGATTTCCAAAATCAAATAGACGACGGCATCGAGAAAGCGGACAACTTCTTATTTATCATCGCACCGCACTCGATCAACTCGCCTTATTGCGGCAAAGAAATCGAACTGGCGATAAGGCGCAACAAACGGATAATTCCCTTACTGCACGTCGAACAGATCGATCGACACCTGTGGCAGAAGAGAAAACCCCAGGGAACCGACGACGAGTGGGAAGCCTACAAAGCCAAAGGATTGCATTCGCATTTTCAGAATATGCACCCGGCTATAGGCAAAATCAACTGGGTGTATTTTCGCGAAGGAATTGATGACTTCGAGAAGTCTTTGATCGGATTACTCGAGTTATTGAACCGTCAAGCCGATTATGTAGCGCAGCACAGGCAATTTTTAGCCAAAGCCTTGGAGTGGGAACGCCAGCAAAAACAACATCGATGGTTGTTAGTCGGCGATGAGAAAAAGCAAGCCGAATCTTGGTTGAAAATCCGGTTTAAAGATGAACAACCGCCTTGTTTTCCAGCCGATTTGCATTGCGAATATATTACCGAAAGTATCAAGAATGCCAACAACTTAATGACTCAGGTGTTTGTGTCCTATGCCGAGCAAGATAAGGCGACGATGGAGAAAATTCGCAACAGTCTGAGGCGAGAAAGTTTGACCGTTTGGACGAATACCACAGATATTCAAACCGGGGAAGCCTTTGAGGCGGCGATTCAGCGGGGAATCGAACAGGCAGATAATGTGGTGTATCTGCTCTCTCCAGACTCGCTCGATTCGCATTTTGCTCGGAAAGAATTAGAGATTGCCTTATCGCTCAACAAGCGAATTATTCCCCTTTTAGTGCGAGAAACATCAGCGGAAAAGATGCCAAATGCGCTGCGAAATTTGCAATATATCGACCTCACCGACAACATAAAAGAAGACGATTACTTGCTCGATGAAAGTCAACTGCTGAAGATTTTGCATCAAGATGAGGCTTACTATAACGAGCATAAGGTTTTGTTGACCAAAGCACTGAAGTGGGAGCGACAGCACAAGAATCCCAGTATTCTGCTGCGAGGCTATAACTTGCGAAGTGCTGAGGCGTGGTTGAAGGTGGCCCAGAAACGATCGCAGCATCCACCCACGCCGTTGCAAGAAGAATTTATTGCTGAAAGTTTGCGGCAACCGCCTGCGGAGTCGCTCGATGTGTTTATTTCCTATTCTCGTGCGGATTCGGATTTAGCTAGAAAGTTGAACGAGGAACTGCAACTTCAGGGAAAAACGACTTGGTTTGACCAGGAAAGTATTGCATCGGGCGCAGATTTTGCCCAGGAGATTCACCAGGGAATTCAAGTCTGCGATAACTTTCTATTTATTCTCTCACCCCGATCGATCGCGTCTCCCTATTGTGCGGCGGAGGTCGAGTATGCCGCTGGGTTGAATAAACGGTTTGTGACGGTGCTGCATCAGCCGATCGCTTCAGCCGAACTGCATCCAGAGTTAGCCAAGGTGCAGTGGATTGATTTCAATCAAAACGATCGGGATTTTAATGCCAATTTCAACCAATTGGTGAGAACGATCGATACCGACAGAGAACACTTACGCAATCATACAAAATGGTCTCAGCGATCGCTCGAATGGGAACAAAAAAAGAACACAAAAGACTTACTTTTGCGGGGAAGTGAATTGGCAATTGCCGAAGCTTGGTTGAAGGAGACTCAAGCGCAAAAGAAACAGCCCGCCGCGACGAAGTTACAAAAGGCATATATTGCCAAAAGTGGGGGGCATAAGCGCCAAAATCGGCTGGTGTTAGCCGGGGCAGTTGTGAGTGTGATGGGGGTAGTCACGGGTCTTTGGTTGAGGGCTGAAGCAATTGCCACCATTGCGACGCTGGGGGAAAAAGCCGCCCGCGCTCAGTTGTTGCTCTCGATCGAACCCGTAGAAGCACTCGTTCTGGCAATTCAAGCCACAGGCCAAAGCCGATCGTCATTATTTACATTACAGACCGTTCTGCCCCACGTGCAGTCTAGTTTACGAGATGCTATTGAGGATGCCAGAGAACGAAATATCCTACAAGGGCATGAGGGTATCGTCTACTCAGTGGCATTTAGTCCCGACGGCAAGACGATCGTCAGTGCCGGTGAGGACAAGACTGTTCGCCTGTGGGACATCTCTGGCAAAGCCATCGGTCAACCCTTCAAAGGGCATGAGGGTAGGGCCAGGTCAGTGGCATTTAGTCCCGACGGCAAGACGATCGTCAGTGGCGGTCAAGACGGGACCCTTCGCCTGTGGGACATCTCTGGCAAAGCCATCGGTCAACCCTTCAAAGGGCATGAGGGTTGGGTCATCTCAGTGGCATTTAGTCCCGACGGCAAGACGATCGTCAGTGGCGGTGATGACGGGACCCTTCGCCTGTGGGATACCTCTGGCAAAGCCATCGGTCAACCCTTCAAAGGGCATGAGAGTAGCGTCAGGTCAGCGGCATTTAGTCCCGACGGCAAGACGATCGTCAGTGGCGGTGATGACCGGACTGTTCGCCTGTGGAATCGCTCTGGCAAAGCCATCGGTCAACCCTTCAAAGAGGATGGGAGTGCCGTCAACTCAGTGGCATTTAGTCCCGACGGCAAGACGATCGTCAGTAACCGTGGTGACGGGACTTTTCGCCTGTGGAATCGCTCTGGCAAAGCCATCGGTCAACCCTTCAAAGGGCATAAGGATAGCGTCTACTCAGTGGCATTTAGTCCCGACGGCAAGACGATCGTCAGTGGCGGTAGGGACAAGACGGTTCGCCTGTGGGATATTAGCTCTGGCAAAGCCATCGGTCAACCCTTCAAAGGGCATGAGGGTAGCGTCATCTCAGTGGCATTTAGTCCCGACGGCAAGACGATCGTCAGTGGCGGTTGGGACGGGACCCTTCGCCTGTGGGATACCTCTGGCAAAGCCATCCGTCAACCCTTCAAAGGGCATGAGGGTTGGGTCAACTCAGTGGCATTTAGTCCCGACGGCAAGACGATCGTCAGTGGCAGTTCGGACAGGACGGTTCGGCTGTGGGACACCTCTGGCAAAGCGATTGGTCAGCCCTTCAAAGGGCATGAGGATGCGGTCAATTCAGTGGCATTTAGCCCGGATGGCAAGACGATCGTCAGTGGCGGTGAGGACGGGACTGTTCGCCTGTTGCGCGGTGGCAATTGGCGAGATTGGCTGGAGGTGGCGTGCAACCGGTTAATCGCGCATCCAATCTTAGTTGCGCCGGAAACGCTGCTGAAAGAAGATGCTGAAACGATCAAGGTGGCTAAAGATGCTGCTAAAACCTGTCAGCAATTAATCTGGAACGACACCCAAAATGCCCAATTTCTGGTCAATCGAGAGCAGATAATTACAAAAAACAACGGCAAGGCTCGATTGAAACAATAGACCTCATTTTCAAGACATAATATAGCAGTTGATAGTTGACAGTTGACAGGACTGACTGTTTATAGTGAGGGATTTGGCCATATATTCATGAGCTGAATTATGTCAATACCGATGTGGCGGTTGCTATAACTATTTCCCCGGAAGCGATTCTCTTATCCTGAGTTGTATTTTTTTTCATGCAAGAATCTTTATCGATCGAATTTTCCAACGGTCTGACGGCAAAAGCCCTCTATCCTCAAGCCCATGCCGACCTGACCCTAACTTTGGAGCAACTGGGACTCTCTAGTCCGCGTCCGGTCATCGTGGTGGTTGGCGGTGCCAGTAAACTCAGTGAGGCCGATCGCCAACGGCTGCGATCGCTCTTTCTAACGGTTCTGGCTGCCCTCGCCGAGTCTTTAAATGCCTGTGTGGTCGATGGCGGGACTGATGCTGGCGTCATGCAAATGATGGGGGAGGCGCGATCGCAAATGGGTGGAACATTTCCCCTGATTGGTGTTACCTGCGTCGGTTTGGCAACATTACCGAACCAGCCACCTCCTGCAGAAGATGCCTGTGGCTTAGAACCCTATCACACCCATTTTATCCTGGTTCCGGGTTCGGAATGGGGGGATGAGTCTGCGTGGATGGCGCAAATCGGCAGTGTGCTATCGGGTGGTTTGCCCTCTGTCACCATTTTAATCAATGGGGGCGAAATTACCTGGAAGGATGCAGCCCAAAGCGTGAAAGCACAGCGCCCGATCGTGGTGATCGCAGGCAGTGGCAGGACGGCGGATATTTTGGTGGCGGCGTTGAATGGAACGGTGACAGACGAACGGGCCTCGGCACTGGTGGATTCGGGCCTGCTACAAGCGGTGGATCTGGATAACCCCAAGGCGTTAGACCGCGTTCTCAAGCAAATTGTAGCAACTTGTAGTAGTGTCTCAAGCTTAAACCTGTAGGGTGTGTTGAAGCACTCAGGCAATTAATTAGAGGATTAGAGACGCGAAAGCCGTCCTAAAAAGACGGCGCTTGTCTCCCCTTTTTTCGGTCATTGAGGGTGCGGGACAAGAGGAAGGGGCGATCGCAGTTTATCTAGATAATGCCCGCGATCCTCCAAATATTGCCCAGTTTTTGGAGCAATTTTTTTGATATTTTCGGTTGATTTCCCGATAAATTTTTGAGTAATTAGCATACAGCATATTCCATGTATATATGATACACTGTATTTAGTACATAAGCGAAAAAAATGAAACCTTATTCGATCGAGTTGCGTGAGAAAATAGTTAAAATTTATGAACAAGGTGATACCTCGATTAGAAAAGTAGCCGCCAGATTTGATGTGAGTAAAGGGTTTGTTCAAAAAATCTTAAAACAAAAACAAACCATTGGTCATGTTCAACCCAGAAAACAAGGTGGAAGTCTTAAAAGTGTGTTAAACTCGCGCACAACTGAATTGATCCAGATGGTATAAAAATATCCGGATAGCACGTTGTCAGAATATTGTGAATATTGGCTTATGAACTACAAGGAAGCTGTCAGCCCGAGCATGATGTGTCGTGAATTACAAAAACAAAATTTAACGCGAAAAAAAAGACCATACGCAGTAGTCAGTCTGCCACTGAAAGAGTGCAAATTCTGAGGTGTGAATATTGGGAAAAAGTGAAAAATATTGACCCTGACAACCTCGTTTTTTTGGATGAAATGGGCGTTTTATTAGGGTTAACACGAACTCATGCACGTTCAATATGTGGTAGTAGAGTCTACGATTTAAAACCATTTTATCGGGGCGCCAAAGTCACAGTTGTCGGAGCAATTAGCTTAAAAAAAGTAGTAGGATTAATGACGCTCAATGGGTCAATGGATGGTAGAGCTTTTGAAGTCTTTATTGAACATTTTTTAGTCCCCAACTTATGGGAGGGTGCAGTAGTTGTTATGGATAATCTACCTGCTCACAAGTTGGGGACTATTGAACCATTGATACAAGCCGCTGGTGCTAGTTTACTGAACTTATCACCCTATTCTCCGGATTTCAATCCTATAGAATTATGGTGGTCGCAACTCAAATTTTTTCTACGTCAGTTCTCACCAACCACCACCAAGATGGTTGACATTTTGCTGGCTACGGCCCTTGATTTAGTCAATCCTAAGCACTTTAAAAACTGGTTTACAAGCTGCTGCTACTGTACTTCATAAACCTGGAATACGCTGTATATGGATCTGTAGCATTTATTCGATTTTGAGCAACAGCAGAGCCTTCGAGCAGCGGAAAAAGATAAGTTTTCTCAATGTCAGCAACTTCTCCCAAGGTATAGCAATCCTCGCATCATTCATGTAAATTTGTAGGGTAGTGCTAAGAATGCCTACCCCTATCTATCGGGGCAACCACGGGGGGATTGCCCCTACCATAATTAGGCGAATGATTTAGGGTTGCTATATATACAAAATAATTGTCAATTTTCCGAAACTCCATCACGAGCGATCGGCCGTGCTTTTTTACATCCGATCGCCATTTCGTTCCTGAATTTACAGCATATAAATTACTCAATTTATTGAAAGAGTCTATATCCTTAATCAGGAGATTTTTTTGATATCCGATGCGGTGGCATTCTAAACTGTGTAAACTCCTAAATACATCGCAGAAGTAGTTTTAGGAGCTTGAGTCAAACTTGCAGAATAACAGACAGGCATCAACATTTGCATCAAAATACTTTTTCGCATCTATTCTGTAAGTTGCACAGCTAGCGAGATTAAGTTTTTTTGAATGAATGTAACTCAATAACTTTCTGGTCACGGAAGTCTTGCAAAGCATTGCCAGAGTGGCATCACGATTTGGCAACCATTGTATCGCATGGATCGGAATCCATTCTGAGATATCGAAGTTACTTTTACCTGTTAGTGCATCTAAGCCAGTGTGCTTTTGAAAATTAGTTTTTTTAGGCAAGTTTTCACTACCAATAGTTCCTTGTTGTGAGTTTGTTACCCAAGGAAAGTTGCCAAGTACCAGCACCCTATGATTAAATTGGTGGATTAATGATGTCCAGTCAAAATCAAAAAAATCTCCGTGCTTAACCTCACATCTTTCATCCTGTAACAATTCATGCTTAGCTATTAATTCTCTTAAATAACTTTGATTGATTTCAACTCCGATAATCTTGCTGGCGGATGGAAACGAATTTGCAGCAGCTTTAATGAAATTACCTATCCCGCAAGTTGGCTCAATGATGACTTTGGGGTTAACATCAAGTTCTATCAATTTCCGACACACCATCTCGGCTAATTCCAGCGGTGTCTGAAAATCCCCGTATTCTAGTTTGGTTTTGCGATCGTTGGAAATCATGAGTTAAAGTTGTAAACAGCGATAACGCCGTCTTGTTGTCCGGCACGCTCAATTCTACTTGTTACCAGGCTTCAGCCTGGTAACGCAGATCCGGAGACTCTGCCTCCAATGTTCCCAAGCAAGTGAGGCAAAGCCTCTAGACATCGGTTCCCCGGCTGTGCGTGGGAACCAGTTAAATAGTAGAGTTAATCCGGTTCTGAAATATCGAGTTGGTTTTTTTCAGTAAGATAACTGATGTTAATTATCGGTACAGGGTTTATTGTAGATACCGGAAAGGATTTTAATCGGCTCTTCCAGTGATCGATATCACTAAGGATTGGAGATAAAGATCATTAAAATTCATGTCATATATCACCGACAAGCTTGACTTTTATTGCAACTTGTTTATCTTTGTAGGTGCGACAACTCATAGGCTGATAGCTCAATGCGCTCAGTCTTGTATAATCCGAAGACCTCTCTAGAACTCGTTAACGAAAAAGTTGACAGAGAGAAGCTCTTTGGTGTATTATTTTTTTAAGCCAGTATGATTGCCTAAACTTTTAAAAACAGAGTTCAGTCTATGATTTGTCGCAAAGTAAATCGGGACTTCTCCATGTTTGAGTTAGTTTATGAGGCATTATAACTTAGCTGAATTAGGAAAAAATAATAAGTCTTAGGGTGTTGCACCAATCTATGTTTGGTGTTTTGCAGATTGAGTTTACCTGGAATTATTCTGGTGTGGCTAACTCTCAGAGTATTCAAAGGCTTAGATGATTTCCCAACCCAAAGGTATGGGAATAAAAGTGTTTCCCCCATTCTCAAGCTAGATTTTCTCATCTACACTCTGGAGAAAGCAGAAAATGAAGAACTTTCACAAGAAAGATAACGAGCGAGTGGCATCGGGCTTGTCGATTACGCTGTTAAGTAATGCTGAGAATCAACAAATGGGATCGCCTTCATATTTTGAGGGAGATCTATAAACTTGGATGTGTGAGGGTGGAGAAATATGGAGATACTCATCAACCTAACTCTCTAGATGGAAATTAGGCTGATGAGTTCTAGGGAATTAGGTAACAGTCAAGTGCAGAAAGTGAGTTGCCCCTCACTCTCTGCAAAAATTAGCGGTTCTGTCGAGTATGAAAATGTTAGCTTTCGTGACAATTGTCACGGTTGGATGCGATTTTCAAGATAGGTGACTTTCTATCGCATCTGCTACACTAATAATCATTAATGACAGACAAAAGCCAACAGGTTTTAGAAGCCTGTATCACCTTCAAAAAGTAAGTCGATTGAGTAACAAGTAAATCGTTTCATCATTTCTCCTTTTATTACAACACAAAAAGCACAACTACGTCCTTGTCTCCAGAGTAGTAAAGACCTTCAATGAGACTGATGCACCTTTTTATGGCTCAGTTTACACTTCATTTAATTGACTATTCCCTTTGTCGAGAAACAATCCGGAAATATTTCCAGATTGTTTTCTTCATTTGACTCAGTTCGCTCCTGAATCCGCTCGGTAAAACCTTTTACAAACAATAAAAAGTCGGGTAATTAATGTCTCCATTGCTCACATAGATCTGTTAAGTGGATGTAAAGCCTCGGGCTCTGTTTGTCTCTTCGCGATCGGTGAACAAAGAGCGTGAAGGTATCGCAATAAGTACAAACTATATATCGATAAAACTCTTTCAAACATTTTTCGTCAACGAGACCGAAATGGACACACATAGACATTTCTTCTAAAAAATTAAGAATATTGACTATTTCCTGCTTTTTCTCTGCATCTGCATATATCTGATTCATGTACTCATTACTTTTGGTCTCATCTAGCGGTTTGAGATCTTTATGAATTTTTGCGGCAATTTGTCGAACACTAAAATAGCTAGGATCGTTCCATATTTGTATGTAACGTAAGGTTCGATCGATTTTTTTGTCCTCTAAATTGATTTCGATTCCCCGCAAAGCATATACGGCACTAGATATTCCTGCGGCAGTAGCTAATGTAGTTACCGCAAAATTTAAAGTGTCTCGGTATTTTAATTTTGAGTCATGAAAATGAACAGCGATTAAAGTTAAGGCTGCAATAAAGGTAGTAATTCCAATTCCCATTGTGAGATTTAGACTGATTTTGAGGAATCCGTCGGGTTCTCTTTTGCTGGGTGGAGTTGTCGGTTTGGTGAGCATTTTTAACTCCTTAGTGTTCAATGAATCTCAAATATTAATCATTTTTACAAATCTACTCAGGGTTTTCCGGCATCAATTTAAAATAGTTTTGTCTTGGGCGAGTGCCTTTTTAGAAATACCGTGCAATCGAGGGTTTTCCAGAAAGGAGCAAAAAAATTGCACCCACTCCTCAAAGAAGTGGGTGCAAAATAACCAACTGTATTTTGAGCTAAAAACTCAAAACTCCCTTAATAAGCGTCTTGCAATTCGTAGAAATCAGGGGAAATGTAATCTTTCCGCAGCGGCCAGCCTACCCAATCTTCGTTCATCAAAATCCGTTTCAGATTCGGATGTCCTTCGTAGACAATGCCGTACATATCGTAGGATTCCCGTTCTTGAAAGTCGGCTGCTTTCCAAATCCAGTAGACTGATGGCACTCTGGGATCTTCGCGGGGAATGAATACTTTGACGCGGACTTCTTCGGGATGGGAAGCATTGTCTGTCAGCTTAGCCAAGTGGTAGACGCTGACTAAATCTTCTCCCGGCCCTTGGTCGTAGGCGCACTGGCACTGCATATAATTAAACCCGTAGGCATACAGTGCTGTTGACATTGGAATTAAGAAGTCTCGATCGACCTTTAATATCTCCACGCCCAAATTATCGGCCGCTAAAGCTTCGTGTTCAAAGCCATTCTGAGTCAACCACTGGGAAACCTTCCCGGCTTCAACAATTGAGGTTTCTGTCTCAGCCACGGTTTACCTCCTGTTTTTGTCCTGCAAGCAGGGCCGGCGGTACTGGCATTCCCATTGCTTCGGTCAATTCTTTCGGTGGCGCCATCCGGCCGGGAACTGACAAGTATTTGCCATCTAAAATGTCGGCTACTACTTTCATCTTGTGGGGTCTGGTGTAGTAGCGGTGGGTTGGCAGCAAATTGGCCCGTTCTTGCATAGAATCGTTGGCGATTTTTTTCCGCAGTTTGATAATTGCGTCAATAATCGCTTCTGGGCGGGGGGGACAGCCTGGGATATACACGTCTACGGGAATCAGTTTGTCAACGCCTCTGACTGCTGTGGGGGAGTCTACGCTGAACATTCCGCCGGTGATGGTGCAAGCGCCCATTGCGATGACGTATTTGGGTTCCGGCATTTGTTCATACAGCCGCACTAAGATGGGGGCGTACTTCATGGTAATTGTGCCGGCGGTGATGATCAAGTCGGCTTGCCTGGGACTCGATCGCGGTACTAAGCCGAATCTGTCGAAGTCAAAGCGCGATCCGATCAAAGCTGCAAATTCGATGAAGCAGCAAGCGGTACCGTAAAGCAGCGGCCACAAGCTCGAAAGTCTCGCCCAATTGTAGAGGTCATCAACCGTAGTTAGGATGACGTTCTCTGATAATTCGGATGTGACTTCAGGGCGAATAGCGGGGTTGACAATTAGAGGTTTTTGTGATTTGTCAGAACTTAAGACCATTCCAAGGCTCCTTTGCGCCATGCATAGACAAGAGCAATAACGAGGATCGTGATAAAAAACAAGGCTTCGATGAAAGCCAACAGTCCTAGCTGGTTGAAAGCAACCGCCCAAGGATAGAGGAAGACCGTCTCTACGTCGAAGATGACGAAGACCAGGGCGAACATATAATATCGGATGTTGAACTGAATCCAGGCTCCGCCGATCGGCTCGACGCCGGATTCGTAGGTAGTGCGGCGGTCGTAGGGACGACTTTTGGGCCGCAGTACCTTAGACGCCGTGAGGGCGAGGATAGGGACTAGGCTGGAAATTAACAGGAAGCCTAAGAAATACTCGTAGCCGCTGAGTGCAAACACGGTGAATAATTACTGCCTAGGTGAAAGGGTTCTGTAACTTGTCTTTACATTATATAGATTGTGGGTAGCTAAAATTACGAGTTAGTTGAGATTAATCCTCCATCTTCTGCAATAATTTTTAATGTATATTTTAAGATTAGCTTACCTACTCTTTTTGAGCTGTCAACTACCCCCGACGGCAAGTCGCGGGCTTGGGGCATAAAAACTGAAGCCCCAAGTTGACCAGCCTCAGTCCCCTTTCGGGGCTACGTTATCGGCAAGAGTTCAAGTTCACACCAAGGAATCCGTAGCTAGTTCCTTGCTCTGTAACCTAGGGATTAAACATCTGTAAGGGGTTAAGGAAGTGTCTCTGGGAAAGTACCGACCGATAACATTGGCGAAGCTCACATTACTGGAGTAGCAAGGCGCTTCCCGGCATACAGGGAAATGGATAAGCACTACTCCTCTACTTATCCAACCCCTTTCGGGGACTCTGAATTTATTCAGCGTCCTGTTTCATACGTGACCATCAAGGTACGCGGTTTCCACACTCCTAGAGATTTTATGAGCGATCGAGCCACGGAGACTAATACCCTCGATCGGCACGAGTGCCGAGCCTGCGGCTACGTCTACAATCCTAAAAAAGGCGATCCTAAAAATGCAATTGCCCCTGGCACTGCTTTTACAGATGTGACCCCGACTTGGGTGTGTCCCGTTTGCGGGGCGCGCAAATCGATGTTTCAAAATCTCGGTCAGATGGAAGGGGTATCGGGATTTAAGGCAAATCAGCGCTACGGTGTCGGTGTCAACGGCATGACCGAAGGTCAGAAAAGTTTGCTGATTTTTGGCGGCTTGGTCGTTGGTTTCTTGTTGTTACTTAGTATGTATGGTTTGCAGTAAAACGATTGTGAGATTTTGGCAACGAATTGTAATGTTATTGGCCGCTGCGCTCATCTGTACGAGTTGCAGCACCATCGGTTCTGTGAGTTACAACCCCTGGCAAGTTATTTCCTTGCCGACGGAAGCTAATTTGCAGGATATTGCCTTTACGGGCAATCCTCAGCACGGCTGGGTTGTGGGTTCTGAGGCGACTCTGCTCGAAACGATGGACGGCGGTACTAGCTGGAAGTCTATAGCACTGGATATCGACGATCCGAGGTCGCGTTTTGCGTCGGTGAGTTTTTCTGGTTCCGAAGGCTGGATTGTCGGCCAGCCTTCTGTTTTGCTCCACACGAACGATGAGGGCAAGTCTTGGACGCGGATTGCTTTGAGCTCTCAGTTGCCCGGTTCTCCGAGTACGATCGCAGCTTTGGGCCCGAATTCCGCCGAGATGACGACCGATGTCGGGGCGATTTACCGCACTTCCGACGGCGGCAAAAATTGGAAAGCTGTCGTGCAGGATTCTTTTGGGGTAGTTCGCAATATCAACCGTTCTGAAAACGGGCAGTATGTTGCGGTTTCCTCGAAGGGCAATTTCTACTCGGTGTGGAAACCAGGACAAGAAGCTTGGGAACCTCACAACCGCAATAGTTCTCGCCGCCTGCAAAATATGGGCTTTACCAAGGACGGGCGTTTGTGGATGCTCGCCCGTGGTGGTCAGATTCAGTTTAGCGACCCGTCCAATCCTGAAGGTTGGGGAAAACCGTTTTTTCCCGATCGCAAGGCGAGTTGGGGTTTGCTGGACATGGCTTACCGGACTGATAATGAAGTTTGGGTAGCCGGCGGCGGTGGCAATTTGCTGTGCAGTTTGGACGGCGGGAAAACTTGGCTAAAAGACCGCGAAGTAGAAGATGTTCCCGCTAATTTTTACAGGATTGTCTTTATGGGCCCCGATCGCGGATTTGTGATCGGCGCGAGCGGTACTCTACTTAAATATCAAGGTTCAGCGCAAGCTGCTTGATAGTAGAATAGTAATAGAGATTGTCTGTCAATTTGTTGTTGAAAGGAGGATTCTAAATGGCTGGTACAACTGGAGAACGTCCGTTTGGGGACATTATTACAAGTATCCGTTATTGGGTAATTCACAGCATCACCATTCCGGCTTTGTTTATTGCTGGATGGCTGTTTGTGCAAACGGGTTTGGCTTACGATGCTTTCGGAACTCCTCGCCCTAACCAGTATTTCACACAGCAGCGGGAAGAAGTGCCGATTATCTCGGATCGCTTTGAAGCTAAGAAACAAGTAGATCAGTTCATTAACGCCAAGTAATTTAACAAGGATTTGGAAAAATGACGAGCAGAACCCCAAATAATGAGCCAATTTCGTATCCGATTTTTACGGTGCGCTGGTTGGCAGTTCATACTTTAGGTGTCCCAACAATTTTCTTTTTGGGCGCGATCGCAGCAATGCAATTTATTCAACGATAGGAGTTTACAATGCCTGAGCGCGTTCCTAATCCCAACGAGCAGCCTGTTGAGTTAAACCGGACTTCTTTGTATTTGGGTTTGTTGCTGATTTTTGTTTTGGGTATTTTGTTCTCCAGTTATTTCTTTAATTAACTGGTGTCTGAGTTGGCTTTCGATAGTTCGATCGAATTTGTTTACCTGTAAATTAGTGAGGTGATGGCTATGTTTAGTGAAAGTGGCAGAATTCCTTTGTGGCTGGTAGCTACTGTTGCAGGCCTCGGTGTTCTCACCATTGTGAGTCTTTTCTTCTACGGTGCTTATGCCGGTTTGGGTTCTTCGATGTAAGGAGAATCAAGCTGATTTTCGGCTTTTAACCCCCCTTGAAAAAGGGGGGTTTTAATTATTAGGCGAATTGTGTTGGTAAATCTGGTATAGTCTTTCTCAGTAACATGAGGTGCTCTGGCGGGCATAGGGCATAGGGCATAGGGCATAGGGCATAGGGCATAGGGCATAGGGCATAGGGCATAGGCATAGGACTCACCCCATACCTAACCACCCTTGAGAACCGCTATAAATGTTATCGAAAGTATTAATTTTTGGGCAAGTTTATGATAATTTAATTTCCTGGTGAGATCGGGATTTGTTGTGGCTGGATGGAGATTTGCTCAAGAAACTGCTCGCCTTGCGGGTTCACCAATAACCCCAAAATCGATCGCCACTAGCCGACGATCGCCTCCTTCTGTGGGGCAGATCGTGAAATTAGCCAAAAGTTGCGAGTAGAATGGTGCAAGAGCCGATCGCTCGATCGTAGTGCACAGCGAAATATGACCCCACCGCCGCCGCCCCGCAAACCTCAAACCGTCTTGGGTGCGATTACCCAAGCAGTCCAGACTATTGCTAAGGTTAATTTTAACCAGCTAGCGCTGAAACCTAATGCCAAAGTACCCGAACTGTGGGTGCAGGATGCGGGTGCAGCTAAAGCTGAGGTTTATCCGCTGTTGGGCGATCGATATTTGTTAGGTCGATCGTCCAAATCTTCAGATATTGTAGTTCGCAATCCCGTTGTCAGTCACGTGCACTTATCCCTGTCGCGCGATACTCGGCGGCGGACTCCTTTTGTCATCAAAGATGAAGACTCCACAAACGGCATTTACAATGGCAAAAGGCGAGTTAAAAGTATGTCCCTGCGTCACGGAGACGTGTTCACTTTAGGGCCGCCGGAACTAGCCGCCGCTGTTAGAATTCAATTCGTATATCCGCCGCCTTGGTATTTGCAACTTCTGCGTTACAGCTTTTATGGCGTAAGCGGAATCACCGCTTTGATTGCGGTGTTGGTAGGTATGGAATCGACAAAGTTTAAAGTGCGGCCTCTGCCGAGAAGTATCAATGGCCCCGTGATTGTTTACGCCCGCGATGGGCAAACTCCGCTGCGTCCTCCTCAGAATAACGCTCACTTAGAATTAAAGCAATTGGAGGATTTTTCGCCTTATTTATCCAAGGCGGTACTTGCTTCGGAAGACAGCCGCTACAATTGGCATTTGGGGGTAGATCCGATCGGAGTTTTGCGCGCGCTTTTGACCAATGTTCGCGGGGGAGGAATTCGCGAAGGCGGGAGCACTGTGACGCAGCAGTTAGCGAGGAGTTTGTTTCGAGATTATGTGGGAACTCAAGATTCGGCAGGGCGCAAGTTACGGGAAGCTGTAGTTGCCTTGAAACTGGAGAATTATTACAGCAAAGATGAGCTGTTGCTGACTTATTTGAATCGCGTGTTTTTGGGAATTGACCTTTACGGTTTTGAGGATGCGGCTCGGTTTTATTTTGCGAAGTCTGCGAAGGATTTAACTTTGTCAGAGGCGGCAACTTTGGCGGGCATTTTGCCTGCGCCAAACAGTTTTAATCCGATTCAAAATTATCAGTTAGCGGTGCAGTATCGCGATCGAGTGATCGAACGGATGCGGGCACTGGGGACGATTTCTCAGGAAGAAGCCGATCGCGCGAGACGATCGCGAATTGAGATTAATCCCAAAGCCCGCCAATATCTGCAAAGTACGATCGCTCCTTATTTCTACAGTTATGTATTTGACGAATTAGAGTTTTTGCTGGGGGAGCAGTTAGCCAGAGAAGGCAATTTTATTGTAGAAACTGGTTTGAATCCCGGCCTGCAAAAAGTGGCTGAAGCTTCCCTCAGAAATGCTGTTGAAAATGCGGGAGCAAGTGCTGGCTTTTCTCAAGGAGCCGTGGTAACTCTCAATAGTACAACCGGGGAAGTCTTAGCTTTAGTTGGGGGCGTAGATTACTTGAAAAGTCAGTTTAATCGGGCTACCCAAGCTTTGAGACAGCCCGGTTCTACATTTAAGATTTTCAGCTATGCAGCCGCCCTGGAACAGGGAATCTCACCCGATAAAACTTATTCTTGCGCCCCCCTTTCTTGGGGCGGACAAAGTTACAGCGGCTGCGAAAGAACCAGCGGTAATGCTGATATGTATCGGGGTTTAGCACAGTCGGAAAATGCAGTTGCTTTGAGAATAGCACAAGATGTGGGTTTAGACAATGTAGTGGGAATGGCCAGACGTTTGGGAATTACTTCTGAACTGCGTTCAGCCCCTGGTTTAGTATTAGGTGAAAGTGAAGTTAACGTATTGCAATTAACGGGCGCTTTCGGGGTTTTGGCCAATCGGGGTTTGGGCAATCGCCCCCACGTAATTAAGCGAATTATTGACAGCAGCGATTGCAAAGATCGAAATGATTTTAAGAGTTGCCGGGTGATTTATGAGTATCAAAAAGATGGCATTGCCAATCGGCAGTTAGTTTCGGAAGCCGTAGCGGATACGATGACTGATATGCTGCAAGGTGTGGTGCGGGGAGGTACGGGTAGCAGTGCTGCTTTGGGGTTGGGAGAAGCTGGAAAAACAGGCACGACTAATGATAATAGAGATTTGTGGTTTGTCGGTTATATTCCGAGTCAGCAACTGGTGACAGGAGTTTGGTTGGGAAATGATGATAATTCTCCGACTGGGGGAGGTAGTTCAAATGCCGCTCAGTTGTGGGGGGAATATATGCGCCAGGTGGCGCGTTGAGTCATTAGTCATTAGTCATTAGTCATTAGTCATTAGTCATTAGTCATTAGTCATTAGTCATTAGTCATTAGTCATCAGTCATTAGTTAGTGGTTGGTTGTTAGTTGTTGGCGAGCATAACTAATCGCCAAAAAAGATTTAGCAGTAAGGTGCGCGGCCCGGCGCACCCTACGAGGATTTAGGGGCAATTTCTGCGCTTATTCTACAGTCTGAGAAACTGGCCGACAGCCAGACAATATCGAGTGCAAATTGACGACATTTCCGATGACCGCGATCGCAGGTGCTGCAAATCCGATCGCCTCAACTTGCTCTACAATTGTACCCAAAGTCCCGATCAATTCTTCTTGTTCCGGCCGCGTTCCCCAGCGCACTAACGCTATGGGCGTTTCTGCACTCAATTCGGCTGCTGTTAACTGGCCGATAATGTAAGGCAAATTGTGGATTCCCATGTATACTACAATGGTTTCGGAGCCACGGGCGATCGCCTGCCAATTTACTTCCGGTCGATATTTTCCCGCTGATTCGTGACCGGTGACAAAGGTGACAGAGGAACTGTACGATCGATGTGTTAAAGGAATTCCCGCATAAGCAGGGGCCGCAATCCCAGAAGTTACGCCAGGGACTACTTCTACTGACACTCCAGCTTTTACCAACTCTTCCATTTCTTCGCCCCCGCGGCCAAAGATAAATGGATCGCCGCCTTTGAGACGAACTACGATCGCATTATCTCCAGCTTTTTCTATCATTAACTGAGTTGTTTCATCCTGCATTAACGAGTGACGCCCTTTGCGTTTTCCGGCATCAATTCGTTCTGCTTGGGGGTTGATTGCTGCCAAAATTTGAGGGCTGACTAAAGCGTCGTAAATCACGACATCAGCACACTCTAACAGAGCTTTTCCCTTCAAGGTCATCAAACCCGGATCTCCGGGTCCCGCACCTACTAAATACACTTTTCCTAAAGACATTTTTCTTTCTTCCTTTACCTCTTCTGTGCCTCTGCGGTTCATTCTTGAATTAAATTCCCAATTAAGTCTGCTAATTCTACACTTGCGCCTAGAGGATTTGCGAGATGAAGTTCTGCCGCAGGAAATTGCTGCTTTAGCTGTGCGACATTTTTGGCGATCGCATCTGTAATTCCTCCATTAAATAAGAAGTATGGCACAATCCCTATTTGCTGCTGTCCACCACGAACCAAACTGTCAATTTGCTCTGACAAACTCGGCTTTACCGACCAATAAGCTGTCAGCGCACCGAGTTTGCTGGCGATTTCCTCAACAATCGAGTTACCTCCGGGGCGACGGCTGCCGTGAGATAATAAAATCCATTTTGGCAATAGCAGATTGGGGAGAAAAGCAACCTCTTCCATCTGACTTTTTACCAATTTTGTTAAGCCTGCTTCCTGGGAACCTAAATGCGGGCGCAATGCAATTTTTAGCTTGTCACCAAAAGTTTTTTGGGCAATTTCCACCTCTGCCGGTATGTCTTCGGCGACGTGAACTCCCGGCAATAAAAATACAGGCAGTATTTGCAATTCTGTCAGTCCCAGGGACAGGGTACGTTCGCCAAAACTGCAAATTTGTTCGTGCAGCGGTGCGGGGCCGAGTTCTAAGGTGGCGGTTGCTACTGCGGGGAATGAGTCAGCCAATTTTTGAGACAGCAGTTGACCTAGGTTTTCCAAAGCTAGTTGGGGTCTGGGGTCACGGCTGCCGTGAGAGACTAATAAATATGTCGATCGCAATTTCAATATGGATTTGATGTTAATGTTCGAGCCGGATTTCAAATAATTATAACACCGTTGGGCGCGTGACTTGAAAAATACTCAACCCTCAACCTGAAGCTTGCGAGTCACGCACCTCGGGAGCATCTCACTTATGCAGCCCTCCGCTAGAAATTGGAGCCAGGAGTCAGGAGTCAGGAGTCAGGAGGAAAGAAGAAGAAGGAAGAAGGAAGGAGGAAGAAGGAAGGAGCCATAATAAGTGTTTTTACAAATATGAGATGCTCCCCACACCTCTAACAACTAAAGCAAAGTACCCGGCTTGGAAATTAATCAACACAGGGCTTAAATCTTCTAAGCCGCGCACCTTACAAAAGAAGGTGCGCGGCTTAAAAATTACTTACTAGAGGGCTTAAATCTTCTAAGCCACACATCCTAAACAAATCTCAAATTAAGCTTTGGGAGCGGGATCGGCAATGTATTTGAAAGTAGGTTCCGAGTTCCAAGGGCCGCGTTCATCCTTGCCATTTGTGGACAAGTTAAAGTAGAGATCCACAGTGGAATCTGGCGGAATATTGCCGAACATCGGATCGGTGAGTTTACCCAGCGATTCCAGAGCTTTCATGAACATTTGAGTGTGAGAAATTTCGCGAGTCAGCAAAAAGTGCAGCGTCTTTTTCGTTCCCATATCCGGTGCTAGCTTAATCAATTCTTCGTAGGTTTGGCGAGCTCCTGCTTCAGCAGCGATATCAGCGCGCAAATCGCGCACCACATCCCCGCCTTCATTGATATAAGCTGCTGTCCAAGCTTGACCTTGGCTGTCCAACAAGTGTGGCCCTATGCCGCGCACGGCAAACAAAGTGCTTTTATAAGCTTCTGTTTGGTCAACATTTTTGGTGTGCATTTCTATCAGTTGCCCCACCATTTCTAAGTGGCTGAATTCTTCGATCGCAATATCTTGGAGCATATCCTTAATCCCTGCATTTTCACAGTGGAATGACTGCACCCAGTATTGCAAAGCTGCTGTCAGTTCTCCTGTTGCTCCCCCAAACTGTTCTAGCAGCAATTGGGCAAAACGGGGGTTGGCTTCGTCTACTGTGACTGCAGCCATTAATTCTTTTTTATGAAAAAACATGGATCGGTACCTCTTTTTAGTTCTGTTGTTAAAGTCTAAAGGATTGCAGACTTTATCGGTGTTCGCCTTCAGAATCCATTGTGCGACAAACGATCGCACCGAGCCTCGGTCGATGGATACATCTCTCGCGACAAATTTCTCTGCTTTCAGGTAGAGTTTAAATATGAAATTATACTTAGTGAGTCGGTAGACCAAATTACAATTTAGGAGCAGGATTATTGTCGCACTCGGTTAATTTTGCTGACAGGGCATCGAGGTGTCGCAGCCACTGAATGCCGCCAACCCAACTGCGAGAGGGGAGGTGTCCGATTGGTGCTTGCTGACTAAATTTAATCTGCCCTAAAGTAGTAGCAGAATTGTAGGTTTGCCAGTTCACCCGATCGCAAAATCTGATATAGTCTCCCTTAACGCTTTCGTAAATTTGTTTTTGGACGCTGAAGCCAAACCGACCTTGACTGTAGTGCAGCCAAAGGCGATCGACTGTTTGCAAATCTTCGCAGGGTAGCTGGTAAATTTGGCTAATTTCTAGCTGAGTTCCCGGTTGCTGGGAAAGAGATTGACACATCAAGCCCCAAGTTTCGCGATCGGCTTCTTTCCACTTTTTGTTTGACAAAAAATCTCGCAGTTTGGTATAATTAATTCCCCGTGCCGAAATCATGGTTTGATCGAGATTGGAAGTAACAGATAAGGGAAAAGTTTCTGCGGAATTGGCTACGGCATTTGTGGGTAAAATCGGAGAATCAGGAGTTTGTAGCGCGGTGATATCGGTTGAGTTGTCGCTATGATTAAGAGCAGGAGCGATCGGCTTTTTGGGCGAAAGCAAATGTTGATGGCGAATATCTAAAGCTGCTTGGATATCTTGCAAAACTTCCGTAGCAAAACTGTACCGCTGAGTGAGACGAGTTTGCAGCAATTTATCTAAAATTTCACCTAACTCGTCACTAATACTCGTGGCTGTGGGAAGAAACTCGCGCCACCACCAGCGCTCATTGTTGCAGTCGTACATATCCAAGGGAGGAACTTGCGTCATTAGGCGAATGCAAGTAACCCCTAAACTGTAAAGGTCGCTAGCAGGAAATACTTTGCCGCGCATTTGTTCGGGAGCTACATAATCTTGACTGCCGATGAGCGTTGCTGGACGGAGTATTGCTGTATCAGTCAGCAGTTTGGCTATGCCGAAATCGATCAATACGAGTTTGTTGTCTGACTGGCGGCGGATAATATTTTCGGGTTTGATGTCGCGGTGAATTACGCGCTTGTCGTGGATAAATTGCAGCACGGGCAATAAGTCTTGCAGCACTTGCCAAATTTGCTCTTCATCGTATACACTATTGTCTAATTCTTGTTTAAGAGTCGCTCCCTCTATAAACTCTTGAACTAAATAAATATGACCTTCTTGTTCAAAGCAGGCTAATAATGTGGGGATTTGGGGGTGTTTTCCGAGTTCGTCTAAACGGACGGCTTCTTGGCGAAATAATTCAACGGCTTTGTTGAAAATTTCGGGGTCGCGGTCGTAAAAATAAAATTGCTTGACTGCACAGCGGGGTACAGATGGGATGTCTTCATCAATTGCTAGGAAAGTTTTACCAAATCCGCCTCTACCTAAAAGTTCAATCGGGCGATATCGCTGTCTCAGCAACAGGTTAAAGCCGCAGTTTAAGCAAAATTTGGCGGTGTGGGAGTTTTGAGGATTTTGACATTCTGGTTTGATACAGTAGCTCATATCGATTTTAGATTTTGGATTTTATATTGCGGACAAGAGTTTTTTTTAAACGAACCGCGAAGACGCGAAGCGGCGCGAAGGAATAGGGAAGAGAGAAGAGACAGAAGAGAGAGGGTTGATAACTGTCCCGCTTCTGGCGTTGTATTTTTCGGGCGGGCGGGACACCCCACAAGCATTTCCTCTGAGATGTTGCACCATTCTCAATCAGGCTTTTAGGGGCGGGCTAGAAGAGCCCACCCTAAAAGAAATTCATTCTTTGTGGAACAGGCATCTTGCCTGTTCTTAAAAATGGTGCCAGAGGTGAGTTTTATCAAACTGGACTGTAGATGCGCCTGGGCTGATAAGGCTATTTTAATGCGCTGGATCGAATCGGGACGCTGCCAGAGCTGCCGAACCCACGCCGCATGACCGAAAGCATCCAGGATACAAGCCCCCGGGTTCATCCGTGGAGACATAAAAAACCTGTATCCGATAAAGGAGCCCCCGAATTTATCCGTGGGGTCAATGCTTCAATTCTAAAATCTAAAATCTAAAATCTAAAATCTAAAATCGATTGAGTGCTGCGGGCGAGATAATTGCCGATCGCACAGGCCGATCGCACAGAGCGAAAATTGTGCTATAGTCTCACTGTGCTGGGAACTTGAGGCACCATCGATCTGTCCGGTTCAGGGACGCTCAGAAATATTTCAAAATATTTTTGCCTTACCCCTAGACTTGTGCTGAGATATGATGCTATAGTTAAAACTGATACGGCGAGCGTAGCCAAGTGGTTAAGGCAGTGGTTTGTGGTACCACCATTCGTGGGTTCAAGTCCCATCGTTCGCCCTTTTGATTCTCAACTTGTTTAATTCGATCGCCCGTTGCCTGTACGGTAATTTGCGATGGTCGTAGGGTGTGCATTGCACGCCTTAATCTTTTTTGGGATGTAGCGGTTGTGTCGGCACAAGTTCCGATGTGCTAATCTTAAATCCAATCTAAAATCTAAAATCTAAAATCTAAATATGCCATCTTTAGTAACAGAAGATTGGGGATATAAATTTAGTGGCGATCGCACAATTAATAAGTTTATTCGGGATATAGAAGGAGAAGCGGCTTTAGCCAAATATTGCGATTGGGAATGCAGAGAGCGTGCGGAAATTCTGATGTCTGAGATGGCCGGCAAATCCCACAGTCTTTTCTACGTGCGCCGCCAAAAGGTAAATGAAAGATTTTCGGAAGAAGAAATCTGGGAATTGCTGCTTGCTACGGATGGAGATGATTTTGAACTACCCCAATTATTGCAAAAATCCGATCGCACTTTGCGGTTGTTAGCAACTGTACGCTGTGAAGACGGAATTGGCGGTTTAAAACTGCTGGATGCTGGTTTGGTGGCGGTTCCCAGAGGAAGGAAAGATGGGTATTCTTTGCCGGTTCAGTTGCGACTTTTGGCTAACAGTCGCTCGCCAATTCCTGTAAAGTCGATCGCCCGCGTCCAACAAATGCCATTTTGGGACGACAGACACATACCAACTACCGAACAACTAAAAGTTTGGCATACTTTTTTAAATGTGGAAAAACGCATCGCGGAAGCGCGTCAATTTTGCGTGCCTTTTCGCGGTCATAATTATGGTTCAGGCTTTAAAATCGTCACTTTTGAAATTGATCGTAATTCCGCAACTCTTGATGGCTATGAGGAAAATCCCTTAGAATTGGGCGACTTTCGCGAAAGGCTAAAAAAGGCGCGAAATGAAGAAATTATCCTGTTTGATTCGCCGCCCGGAAGCAGAAGCAGCCGAGATGGAGAGACATTGGGTAGCATCGCTGAAATTGACTTTGAACATGGTAAATTACGGATTAAGTTAGATGTTGATTTAGGATCTCGCATGGCGGGCGGCAGATATCAAATGCCCAAACAAGGATTCTTGTATTTTGAAGCGGCGGGCGATATTAGTCAGATCGAACGCAAGAAGAAAGCTTTAAAAATGCTGACAGATGGCCGCGCTCAAAATCCCTATTTGAGTGAGTTTTTATTCGACTCTTCTCAGGCGAGACTGCCCGAAAAACTGATTAAATTGGATCGGGACAACTTATTAAATCGCAATGCTAATGACGATCAACTTGCCGCCGTAGAAACGGTGCTTTCGGCGCGGGATTTAATTTTGATTCAAGGCCCGCCGGGAACGGGCAAAACGACTGTGATTGCGGAGATTTGCTATCAAATTGCCCGTCAGGGTGGCAAAACGCTCATTGCTTCGCAAGCAAATTTGGCTGTAGACAATGCTTTGAGTCGGTTAGTTCACAATCCGGCGATTCGGGCTTTGCGGAAGGGAAAAGCTCATAAGGTGCAGGAAGAAGGGCAGCCGTTTTTGGAGGAAAATGCGATCGGCACTTGGCTGCAAAATACGGCGACTGACTGCGAAGAAAAGCTCTCGCAGCGCCTGACTAATGTCAAATCTTTGCGGCAGTTGGTGGCAGAATCAGAGCGATTTACCGCCTACTGTGCCGCCGAAAAAGCTTTTTTTAATGAACTAAAGCACCTGCACGACAGTAAAGCAAATATTGAGGAAAAGTGCAACCAGCAAGCAGCAGATTATGAACGGAATTTAACCGACAAAAGCGAGATTGAATCTCTAGTTACTGGGTTAGAAAATCTGCTGGATGCACCGCAAGTTAACTGGGAATCTCCCGAAGTTGCCGAGTTTATGCCCCGACTAAAACCCTATTCAGAAGGCAATGTTTTAGTAGAAAACTTTATGGCTAATGTTCGGATTGCCACTAGCAATGCTATTCAAATAGGGTTCGATCGCCCTGCTTGCGGCGCGTTTGGGATTGCTGTTTGGCTGCAGGAAACTGTAGCAGCCCAAATATCGGAATTTAAGACGGCATTCGATCGCGCTGATGATGTTTGTCACGCTATGTCGGCGGTTGCAGAGTCGTTGCGGGTGTCGCGGCAGATGTCTGAGGCTGTGAATCAACTCGAATTGGGCGATCGGCAAAATCAGATACACCGCCAAAATCTCGAACAGAAAATCAAGAATTTGGAACTGCGAAAAGCGGAAATTGCAGCCGTTGTCGTCGCCGTTGCACAGTGGATTGAGACAGCAGATACGGGGCTCTATGAAGTTGTGAAAACTTGCTGGGAAACGGGCGCAATGCTGACGGATGATATGGTAGAATTGCCCGCAGGATTGCTGAAAATTGCCCGATCGCTCAAATTGCCGATCGTGCCGCCCAAATGCAAAATCAATTTGCCCGATTTGGATCGGTTGCAAAAGGCGGTAGCCCACGAAGAAAGCGCAGGTTTTAAGGACATACAAGGGCAACAGTTCCGGTTTAGCGAGTTTTTGCACCTAAATTTGAGTCAAACGCCGATCGTGCTCTCTGCGGGCGATCGTACACAGTGGCAACAACTAGCCAAAGACTTCGCCAGCTATTCTCAAGTCAGTCAAAGTCAGCGCAAATTCATCATCGAAAAAGCAGCGACTTTCTTAGCTAGCATTCAACAATTTTACAGTCAATCCTTGCAGCCAAATCATATTCAGGCTACCTTCGATCGCCTAGTCAAAGAATTGCTGCACAGTATCCTCGCCAATGCCCGTCAGTGCGTGGTTCCCCTGAAAACCGAAACCGAACAGCAGCTTATAAAACAGCAACAATTATTAGATAAAATCGGTCAAACCTTAAACCAGCAGCAAATATCCGCCGCGAAACTTCAGGTAGAAACAGCGCAGCAAGAGGCAAACTTAAAAATTAGCGAAGTTACTAATTTGTTGCAAGCAATTGTCCAACAGCCCAATGTACCTGAAAAATTGCGGATTTTATCCGAACAATATCTCGCCCAAAAATCGAATATCTGGGAGCAACCGCAGCAGTTTGTCAAGCAAGTTGAGGCTTGGAAAGCAAGCCTAATTCAGCTTGACAAATCAATTGCTGACTTAGATCCTTTTGGGGTTTTGGAGACAATCAAAAACACTCTTGACGAGCATTTATCTCCGCTGCAAATTGCGGCTGCAACTTCGCAGCAGCAACTCGCTCAACTGCAAACAGAATTGAGCGAAATTAACTATCAACTGCAACAACAGCAACCGACAGCAGCATTACTTGGTGAGAGAAATTGGTGGGAGTCAGCATGGCAAACTATCCCCACTCAATATCAGCCAGAAGTTCCGAATACAGGATTATTCAGCGTAGCTTTTTTAAACAAAATTAAGCGTCTCTTCAAAACTTGGCAGCGGAAATTAGAACAAGAAGAAACAGCACTAAATCGCTCTCAAACGTTTGTGACAGATTGGATTCAAAAACTCCGCAATCCATCAGAAAAAGACCGCAACGATTTAAAGCAAATTTATATTGACAATGCCAACGTTATCGGCATTACTTGCGTGCAAGCTGCTAGCTTCGATTTTACTAAAAACTTTCCCAGCTTTGATGCAGTTATCATTGACGAAGTTAGCAAATGCACTCCGCCAGAGTTATTAATTCCCGCTTTGAAAGGCAGAAAGTTAGTATTAGTGGGCGATCACAGGCAATTGCCGCCGATGTTTAATCAAAGTACGATCGACGATATTGCCGAAGACATCGGCTGTACCGGAGACGAATTAAGTTTTATCAAAGAATCTTTGTTTAAAGTATTGTTTGAAACAGCCAGCGACAGCATCAAAAAGATGCTGACAACTCAATACCGAATGCACCCGCAAATTATGGGCGCCATCAATCAGTTTTACCAGCAAAAGCTCAACTGTGGTATTCAGGAAGCAGACACCAAGCGCGCCCACAACCTCGCAGGTAGAATTATTCAAGAAAATAATCACATTCTGTGGGTGAAAACGCCTATCGGACAAGGGTTTGAAGAGGAAAAACAGGGTACTTCGCGGTTGAATGTCAAGGAGATTGATGCGATCGAGCGTTTGTGCGAACAAATGGAGATAGCTTGGCAGCCCAAAGTTGCCGACGGCGAACCACCGAAAGAAATCGGAATTATCACTTTTTATGCTGCTCAATTAAATGCAATTAAAGACAGAATTGAAGGCGAAAGATTCCCTGCTTTGAGCATCCGCACTGGTACGGTTGACATATTTCAAGGCATGGAAAGACCTGTAATTATTGTCAGCACAGTGTGCAATAATGTTAGGGGCGATATTGGATTTGCTAAGGAACCGGAACGGGTGAATGTGGCATTTTCCCGCGCTCAAGAATTGCTGGTAGTTGTCGGCTGCCACGATTTATTTACCCAACAAACAGGTACAGTGGGGAAAATGTATCAGGAAGTTTCAAAAACGGTGCGTCACTGCGGAGGTTTTGTAGATGTTTCTAGCGTCCTCAACTAAACCAATAGACTCGAATTTAAGTTCGCTAGCCGAACAAATTGAGCAACAAAATCCGGGTTTGTCTGTGTTGGCGGCGCGTCAATTCCGCTTCGCCATCCGCCAAACTCCGCTGGAGGTGGCGATTAGCGAACCGCGCCAGTTTAACGTGTTGGAAGAGTTCATTTTGCGGGCGGGTGTTGAGTTTGAACCTGCGCCAACTTTGAAGGAGTTGGCGGATTTGCTGGGGTTAGACGAGATTTTTGTGAAGACTACGGCGGCGACTCTGGTTAGTTTGGAAAGCTTGGATGTGGCTGAAAATGGGCAAATTGCGATCGCCCCGCAAGGCAGAGATTTTTTTGATAAAGGTGCGGTTAGTCGATCGCAAATTCAATCAATTTATGCCATTTCCGATCCGCTGAATCAAACTCTTACCTTTAAATTCGATGCTTTAGCCGCAGAATCGGTCAACTTGCCAGATTTAGCAGATTTAGTATCGCTCGAACATAAAATTACTGACCTTGCCGATTTAAGTATAGCAGAAATCCAGCCGTTAATTCAAGCTTCCGGCTTAGGAATTCACGTCCCCGAAAACGGCAAAATTGTGTCTGAGTGCGATGTCGTCGGCGACGATTTAGATATTTGGCAAACAGTCTCGATTTTTGTGTTGTTAGATGCGATCGAAAATAAAACTACTATTCAAGTCCGACAGGGAAAACAAATATTAGAAACCGCATCAAACTTGCTAAACGAACTTGAATCCCAGCAAAAACTTTCCTTAAATGACTTGTGTAAAGTAACCCCAGACAGCGCACAGCAAGAATCAGAGACAATCCCGGTTCCGAAAAATCGGAAACCAGCATCTAAGAAGAAACGCAAGGAAACAGAGTCAGGAAACAAGTAATATAAGGACTTTAGTCCTCATTAACTTAAAAATTGAAACTATTTATACGATTAGGATTGTACCAATTGACAATATACCGCTAATTTGCTATAATTAATAGTTATTTGCAATCGCGCTGAGAATTTGTTTGTGTCTGCCAAAGATACCTTCCACGAATCCGTAAAACGGGCCCTTCAAAAAGAACAGTGGGTGATTACTGCCGATCCACTAAAGTTTAAGTTTGGCAATGTTAAATTTCAGGTCGATTTGGGAGCAGAAAGGTTAGTCGCAGCGGAGCGAGGAGGGGAGAAAATTGCAGTCGAAATCAAAAGCTTCCTCAATCCCTCTGTAATTACAGACTTTTATGCTGCATTGGGACAATTTCTCAGTTATCGGCTTGGCTTGGCATCGGTTGAACCTAATCGGAAATTGTATTTGGCAGTACCACTTGACGTGTATAAAACATTTTTTCAGTCTGAGTTTACTCAAACTGCGGTACAACAGTATCAGGTGTTGCTAATCGTATACGATCCAACAAATGAGGTGATTGTGCAATGGACAAACTAGCTCAATATCGTCAGTACGTTCAGACATTAATGAGCCGTTATGCCGAAGAAGATGTTTCGGATGATGAAGTCGAAGTGCAACTAATCTTAGACACAGAACGAGATCATTATCAGTGGATGAATGTCGGCTGGGAACACTTAACCCGGATTTATCAAACCATCATTCACATTGACATAAAAGATGGAAAAATCTGGCTTCAACAAAATTTGACAGAGCAAAATCCTGCCGAGGAATTAGTTGCAATGGGAGTACCGAGAGAGGATATTATTTTGGGGTTGCAACCCCCCTACAAACGGCAGTATACTGATTACGGCGTAGCGTAAAATGTCCAGCTAAAAAAAAACAGAATACTCAGCTCCCCGACTTATTCAAGAAGTCGGGGATTTAATTCGCCCTACTGAGCCTTAACGCATTTCACCATCCGTAAAGTAGCCGCCGCGTAATTCCGTTTTGCAGAATTCTCGAAAACAAACAGAACCCATTTCGTTAATAGCGGCAGCAACAGAACAATAAGAAGACATTTGAGTAATAATAGAAGCAGCCCAATAATTCTGAATGTCTGAAAAAGTTTTAGACGGCTCTTTAGCAACTAAATTCGGCTGCATTCCCGCCGACAAACCAAATTCCGTCGCTCGACGGCGCACCGCCATCAATTCAGCGCGAGTGACGGGCTGCGTAGGTTTAAAAGTTCCATCTTGATAGCCACTAACTATCTTGTTGTCCCGCGCCAAGAGAACTTTTCCCGCACTCCAGCGGGAAATATCAACTTCGCTAAATGGACGGATAGAAATATGGCTAGGAAATGTGATATTAGCGCCTTGTATTCATTTCAAAGATTCCCAAACTAAAGATACCAATTGCTCTCTGGTAACAGCAAGTTGCGGTCGAAAGCTATTGAATAGTAGATATCATCGGTAGCTATCTCCGAATGGTAGAAAAGCCAGTATTGCCTACGGTATTGGTATTTCCTGCGGTATTGGCTGCGGTATTGGCTGCGGTATTGGTATTGGTATTGGCTGCGGTAATGGCTGCGGTAATGGCTGCGGTAATGGCTGCGGTATTGCTTCGGTATTGCCTCCGGTATTGCCTCCGGTATTGCCTCCGGTATTGCCAATTTCTCCCGGTGCGGGTTCATTGGTAGTGAAATAAAAGTGACCTAATGTGCGGCCTTGATAAGCTCTTTTACTCAAGCGCCAAGCAGGATCGAGAGTAATTTTCATGAATTCGTTAAGAGCGCCATTTGTGCGACCGATAATCACAGATTTACCTTGGTAATCTACCGGGGTTCCCATTAGTAGAACATTACCATCAACACTTTCCAAAGTCAGGGTGTATTTTAATGCTAAATCTGTGCCGGCCATGCGAATTGAAAAGCCGTTGCTGTCTGTTGCGCGGCCACAAATACCGGTAAAATCAAAAGTAACTAATAACGGATCGACTTTCACGGGATTAGATCCGCTTTCGCTCCAGCATTTTCGCTTGTCAGATACTTGTTCTACAATTAGCAATTGGTGGCCGCCGAAAGGGCGGGGTTGGGCGATGACAATTACTCGCTCTTGGTTAATTTCGGTTTCGTCAAAAGTAAATGCTTTAGCCGAACCGATCGCGCCCAGTGTTAAAATTGCTGAACCTGCCAGTGCTGCCACTGTTCGTAGAAGTGAATGTTTCATGATTTTTCCCTATTGGCTCCTTATGGTGATGAGACTTATCTAGAATATAAAAAAGTCGCCCTCTTCCAACAACAAGATAGAATTTTACCATCTCTTGTTCCGGTGGTACCAAGTGCGATCGCTCGGCGATCGTCACATTGGTTCGTAGTGAGAACTAAAGTCCGAGCGAATTTTATGAGGACTTGAGTCCTTACAACAAAGTTATAACCGTTATTTTACCGAGGAACTGGATAAGCTGTTGGGCATCTAAATTGTATTTTCCGGGCGGGCGGGACGCCCACGCCACAAGAATTTGATGGGAGTTGACAGTAAAATTTAGATGCGCCGGGGCTGATTACTTGCGGGAAACGATCGCACTATTGGGCAAAAAAACGGTGCGTTACACTCTTGTTAACGCACCCTAAAACAAACATTCAAAAAGCGCCTTTCCTGTCTAGCGGAACATACTACTTACAGAACTATCTTCGTGAATCCGCCAAATAGTTTCTCCGAGCAAATTCGCTACCGAAAGCACCGTCAACTGCTCAAAACGGTTCTCTTCCGGCACAGGAATTGTATTTGTAACAATTACCTCTTCCAAAATCCCGCTAGACAAACGCTCGATCGCCGGAGGCGAAAACACCGCATGAGTAGCACAAGCATAAACCTGCCTCGCACCCTCGCGGCGCAACAATCTCGCACCTTCAGAAATCGTGCCGGCAGTATCGATCATGTCGTCCACCAACACAGCAGTTTTGCCCCTGACATCACCGATGAGGTTCATCACTTCGGCCACGTTGTGAGCTTGGCGGCGCTTGTCAATAATTGCCAGGGGAGCATCACCAAGCTTTTTGGCAAAAGCTCTCGCCCTAGCGACTCCGCCAACATCCGGCGAAACCACAACAATATCCGTCAATTGCTTGCTCGCCAGATAATCCAAAAGCACCGGCGAACCGTAAACGTGATCGAAAGGAATGTCAAAATAACCTTGAATCTGAGCCGAGTGCAAATCCATCGCCAAAATGCGACCTGCCCCAGCTTCCGTAATCAAATTAGCCACTAATTTTGCCGTAATCGACTCTCTTCCGGCCGTTTTGCGGTCAGCCCTAGCATATCCGTAATAGGGAATGACAGCAGTAATTTGTCTAGCCGAAGCGCGGCGACAAGCATCGATCATAATTAACAATTCCATGAGGCGATCGTTTACCGGACAGCAAGTTGGCTGAATCAAGTAAACATCGCAACCCCGAATCGATTCTTGAATTTGAACGTAGAGTTCCCCATCAGCAAACCGCTTGCGAACCATCGGCCCCAAATCAATCCCCAGATAGCGAGCCACCTCTTGGGCGAGGGGAATATTAGCAGAACCGGAGAACAGCCGCAGACGGTCATGAGCGGAAACCGGCGGCTCGGGAAGCGGAAGCGGTAAAGTAGCAGAACGGATCACAGCAGGCCTCTTGCAGGACGTTTATTCCATCGCTATCTTACCATCTGAAACTAGAAATATTCAGCCAATTTTTTAATAGATTTAACTTTCGAGGCGACCACAAGTGTTAAGTTAGGCCAATTGAATAGCACTTGCAGAAATATGTCCGAGAAACCGGGTTTCTAGCCCACTTTCGGCACACTCAACGGTCACAATCGGTTTTTACTTATTTTTATCCAGCAATAAAACTATAAGTTATACGAGAATACCGTACATTAACGGATAAATTACTTTTTAAGGGCATAATTTATTACTGTAAAGATAGAGCATTCTGCGTAATTATGCTGTGTGACACCCCCAGGGTGTGGAATGTGGGTTCTAGCTGAAATGTTGCACCATTGTCAATAAGCTTTTTAGGAACAGGCAAGATGCCTGTTCCACAAGAAAATCTACTCTTTGTGGAACAGGCATCTTGCCTGTTCTTGAGAATGGTGCAAGATGTGAGTTCTAGCGAACTCTGTACTGGCAGAAGTACGATCGCACTTGTGCCACTGCGTCTAAAAGTTCTGGCGAGAGTCAATTTGGGGCTGAGGCTGCAAGCGCAGCCACCCCAAATTCAGTCGAAAGCCCAAGGCATCCGGGTTCAAGGCGATAAAAATGCCACCAACAGGCAATAAACTGGAAAAATACTGTAAAAAAAGTTAAGAATCGGAGCATACTCCAGATTTTTGATAACGGGCAAAGCAAGGTAGAAATCGATGAGCTTAAGAGAACGCATTGACGCAGAAATCAAAGCAGCCATGAAGTCCAAGGACAAAGTTCGCTTGGAAACAGTTCGCGGCATCAAGAAATTTATTCTCGAAAAAGAAGTCAGCCTCCGTCCCTCCGGGCAAGAAACGCTGACAGAAGCTCAAGAAATGGAAATTTTGATGCAAATAGCCAAACAGCGCCGGGATTCGATCGAACAATACCGCAAAGGTGGCCGCGAAGATTTAGTGGCACAAGAGGAGGCGGAGTTGGCAATTGTTGAAGAGTATTTGCCGGCGCAGATGTCAGACGAAGAGGTGAGTCAAGTTGTTGACGAAGTGATTGCCTCGGTTGGCGCTACTTCTGCAAAAGATATGGGCAAGGTGATGGGCAAGGCAATGCAGCAGCTTAAGGGCAAAGCAGACGGTAACAGAATTCAAGACATGGTGAAAGCAAAGCTTAGTCAGTAGTCAGTAGTCAGTAGTCAGTAGTCAGTAGTCAGTAGTCAGTAGTCAGTAGTCAGTAGTCAGTAGACATCTCCCATAAATAATCTCAAGTTTTATAGAGATGTATGGCTTAGGCCGGGGGGCGACAATTTATTAGGGCTAAGGCCAAAAAACCCGGTTTCTACGAAAAATCGTGCATTTCTCCCTTGAGATATTGACGCAGAAACCGGGTTTTCGATCGGATATGCAGGTGGCAACCTCTGTGTTTTCGTGAAAAAACCCGGTTTCTGACCATCATGGCGTCCAAGAATGTCAAAAAAATGTAAAATACTAACTTTGGTCGGGACTGGGGACTACAGAGAGTGAAGTCTGCTCAAGAGCATGAAAGACCTAGCATTACTAAGTCTGTGAGCGATCGTCTATTTTTTAACAGTTTCTACTTAAACTTATGCAGCCACCTATTGCTATTGGAACTCTCCTACAAAACCGCTACCGCTTGGTGAATATTTTAGGTCAAGGAGGATTTGGCCGGACTTATTTAGTAGAAGATTTGGGACGGTTTCAAGAACGCTGCGCCCTGAAGGAATTGATTCCGGTGCAAAGCGGGCCATACGTTTTGGAAAAATCGAAGGAATTGTTTCAAAGAGAGGCGGCAATACTTTACCAAATTGGGCACCCACAAATTCCCCAGTTTCGGGCAATATTTGAAGAGAACCAGCGTTTGTTTTTAGTGCAGGATTACGTGGAAGGAATGACTTACCGCGAACTAATGCTCGATCGAACTTCAAATGGTCGCACCTTCACCGAAGCCGAAGTCTTGGTATTTATCCGGCAAATGCTGCCGGTACTCGCTCACATCCACGCCCGCGGCATCATCCACCGCGACATCTCCCCAGAAAATATAATTCGGCGCGAAAACGACCAAATGCCGGTGCTGATTGACTTTGGAGTGGTGAAGGAACTCGCCACCAAAGTCCAGTCTCCCGAAGGAACAGCCCACGCAACCACTGTCGGTAAAATCGGCTACGCGCCGATGGAACAGTTGCAAAGCGGGCGGGCAACAGCCAGCAGCGACCTCTACGCTTTAGCTGTAACGGCGATCGTCCTGCTGACAGGCAAAGAACCGCAGGAATTGCTCGATCAAACAACGCTGCAGTGGAATTGGCAGCAGCAAGCGCAGGTGAGCACGGGTTTGGCTTTGGTGCTGAATCGGATGTTGAGCCGGTCTCCCGGCGATCGATATCAATCTGTCAGCGAAGTCGCCCAAGCACTCGACGCCCAAACTAATCCTAAACCTAGCCAGCCAACTGTACCGCCCGCGCCGCCAGCAGTGGTACCGACAAACCCTTCGCTAATAGCAACGGTGGCCGTGGGCAGGCCGCCAGAGCCCGTCGCCCAGAGTTCCCACCCGCAAAAAAACCAGCCAGACCCGTTAATTGAGCCTGCTGGCGACACTTTTTGGGACAATCCCATCGCTGCGATCGGACTGCTGGCCGGCTTAGTAATCTTGACAGGCTTCGGTTCCTGGGCTTTAGTCGGCTCATTTCTCAACAATTCGCGCCCCAAACCCACTCCGACACCGCCAGCACTTACAAGCCCAACCCCGACACTAACTCCCATACCAAACCCGCTACCTTTGCCAACCCCAACCCCCCAACCTTTGCCAACCCCAAGCCCAGAACCTTTGCCAGAACCAAGCCCAGAACCTTTGTCGGAACCAACCCTAGAACCTTTGCCGGAACCAAGCCCAGAACCTTTGCCGGAACCAAGCCCAGAACCTTTGCCAGAACCGAGCCCAGAACCTTTGCCAGAACCAAGCCCAGAACCAAGCCCAGCACCAACTCCGACGCCCGCGCCGACTCCCGCGCCCAAACCGGCGCCCAAACCGGCGCCCAAACCGGCGCCCGCACCAACTCCCGCACCCAAACCGACGCCCGCGCCGTCGCCAACACCAGCACCAACTCCCGCGCCAACACCCGCACCAACACCGGAACCTGCCCCAACACCCGCACCATCGCCGGAACCTGCCCCAACACCCGCACCATCGCCGGAACCTGCCCCAACTCCTGCACCGTCGCCGGAACCGGAACCGGAACCAGCGCCGGAACCGGAACCAGCACCAACACCCGCACCATCGCCAGAACTCTAAACTTCTGGCAAAATTCCCCTAGACTGAGGTTGATGCCAATTAATTGTTAGCTATCTGCCAATGAACTCGCTGCTAATTGCTGGAACTGATACCGACGCGGGCAAAACTGTTTTGACCAGCGCTCTGGCTGCTTATTGGCAAATGTATTTTCCCGATCGCAGTTTGGGAATTATGAAACTCATGCAAACGGGAACGGGCGATCGCGAACTCTACACCCGTTTGTTTGCCCTCGACCAATCCCCCGAAGAACTCAATCCGCTGCACTTTGATGCGCCTCTAGCACCGCCGATTGCTGCGGAACGGGAGGGGAGACGTATCGAACTAGAAAAGGTCTGGACGGCGTGGCAAAGCCTCTCTGAACGCAAGGATTTTGTGTTGGTGGAAGCTTTGGGAGGGCTGGGCTCACCTGTAACGCGGGAACTGACGGTGGCCGATATTGCCAGAGATTGGCGGCTGAGGGGGGTTTTGGTAGTACCTGTGAGGTTGGGGGCGATCGGGCAAGCTGTGGCGAATGTTGCTCTCGCCAGACACACTGGTTTTAAGCTCAGAGGTATTGTGCTTAATTGCGTTAAAGCTTATTCTGAACAAGAAATTGCCGATTTAGCGCCCGTTGATTTGATCCAGTCGCTGACTCAAATACCTGTGTTGGGTATTTTGCCGCATTTAGATGACCCGACTGACCTTGCTAAATTAGCTAAAGTTGCTTCAGATTTAGATTTAGAACAGTTACTGCCAGGGGTTAATTTAGTTCCTCAGACTTCTAAATAACCCTATTCTCAACACCTCTCTTTCTCATTCTTCTCTTCCTCTGCGTACTCTGCGTCCTCTGCGGTTCATAAAAAAATCTCCTGCACAACTCAGATAAGATTGAAGAAGATTTTCTTTTAACCGCAGAGAGCGCAGAGAGCGCAGAGAAAGAGAAGAGAGAGTTTCACAAATTATTCATTCAGAATTGCTATAAGGAGAATAAAAAATGGTTTCTACTTTACCGAATTTCACCTCTGTCGATTTATCTCAGTTGCGGCTGGAGATTAGAAATTTGCAGCCTCTGCTAGTCGAATGGCGTCGCCTTTTGCATCAAAGACCGGAGTTGAGTTTTGATGAAAATTTAACGGCGCAGTTTGTCTCGCAAAAGTTGCAGGAATGGGGAATTGAGCATGAAACTAATATTGCTAAAACTGGTATTGTCGCCACTATAGACAGCGGCAAACCGGGGCGGGTTTTGGCAATTCGGGCGGATATGGATGCTTTGCCTATTCAAGAAGAAAATGAGGTGGATTATCGATCGCAGCATGATGGAATTATGCACGCTTGCGGCCACGACGGCCACATTGCGATCGCCCTTGGTACTGTCTGTTATCTGGCAAAGCACAAACACAGCTTTTCGGGTAAGGTAAAATTTATCTTTCAGCCCGCCGAAGAAGGCCCAGGAGGCGCAAAACCGATGATTGAAGCGGGTGTTTTGAAGAATCCTGATGTTGATGCGATCGTCGGCTTGCATTTGTGGAACAATCTACCTTTGGGCACTGTAGGCGTCCGCAGCGGCGCGCTGATGGCGGCTGTCGAAGTTTTTGACTGCACCATTTTTGGCAAAGGTGGACACGGCGCAATGCCACATCAGACTGTGGACTCGATCGTAGTTACAGCCCAAATTGTCAGCGCTTTGCAGGCAATTGTCGCGCGGAACATTGACCCGATCGACTCAGCGGTAGTAACTGTCGGCAAATTCCACGCAGGCCACACCCACAACGTCATTGCCGACACCGCTCAAATCGGTGGCACGGTGCGCTATTTCAATCCAGCATATCAAGGTTATTTTGCACAGCGAATCGAGCAAGTAATTGCCGGAATTTGTCAGAGTCACGGGGCAAATTACCAATTAGATTATTGTGCGCTTTATCCGCCAGTTATTAATGATTCGAGAATAGCTGAATTGGTGCGCGGCGTGGCAGAATCAGTTGTCGAAACTCCTGCGGGAATCGTTCCAGAATGTCAAACGATGGGCGGCGAGGATATGTCGTTCTTTTTGCAAGAAGTCCCCGGTTGCTATTTCTTTTTAGGTTCGGCAAATCCAGAGAAAAACTTGGCTTACCCGCACCATCACCCGCGCTTTGATTTTGATGAAACTGCGTTGGGGATGGGTGTAGAAATGTTTGTGCGGTGTGTGGAAAAGTTTTGTGTGAATCAATGAAAGATTGTGTCATCCGGTGGGGGCGGGTTTATGAGATTATTGATTTTAGGCAATGATAGTTTGTAAAACCCGCCCCTACAGCAATCATATCTATTTAACCCGATCTCTTGCACCCGCCGTCAAAAAACTGTAGGGGCGGGTTCACCAAAAGATTTAAAGAATGCAGACAGCTTAAATAAACCCGCCCCCACCCCACGCGAGAGTCTTTTTACCGAGTTTGAAAGATATTCTGCACCATTTTTTTATCTACACTTGCCGCCGCCTTATCCAATTCGGCAATCTCCCCGGAGTCTAACTCCCAGCCCAAAGCACCAATATTATCCCTCGCCTGTGCCGCAGATTTCGCCCCCGGAATCGGAATAGTTTCTTTGCAGATACACCAGTTAATTGCTACCTGCGAAACAGTCTTGTTTCTGAATGTTGCTATTTCTCGCAAACATTCCAAAAGCGATCGCATTCCCGGAAGTAGCTGCTTGCACGCCAAACCTCGAATACCTTTAGGAAGAGATCCATTTTCGGAATATTTACCCGTCAGCAAACCCAAGGCTAGAGGACTGTAAGCAATCAATTTTATCCCCAATTTATCGCAAACATCTTTCAATCCGAGTTCTGTCACCGGATAGGTGGAAAGTAGCGAATATTGCACTTGTAAAGTAACAATAGGAATTTGGCGATCGCTAAATCTTTGATGCACCCATTTCAGCCGTTTCGGCCCGTAATTAGACAAGCCCACTCCCTTAACTAATCCTTGCTCGTAAAGGTCAGCCAAACCATCTAAAAGAGCCCCCTCTTGCCAAGGAGCGTAATTAGCTGTAGACCAGTGCATTTGCACCAAATCTACATTTTTTCCGAGGCGCGCAGCCGAGGCTTTGCAAGCCGATATCATTGATTGTCGCGTCAGTCTCCAAGGATAAGCAGCTAGTTTTGTCGCAATACAAATACTGTCTTTATTTGCACCTTGATATTGTTGAGAAAACTGCCCCAAAAGCTGCTCGCTGCGGCCATTTAATTTCCCTGTTCCGTAAGAGTCCCCCGTATCAAATAAAGTGACGCCGTTACTAACACAAAGATTGAAAACGGCTTGCAATTCGTCGTCCATACTTTCATTGTAGCCCCAGAGCAATCTGTTGCCCCAGGCCCAAGTGCCGCAGCCCATTTTTGGAAGTAAAAGTTTTTGGTTAGTTGGCATTTTTATTGATGGTAGTTGTTGGTAATACGGATATTTTATAGGAACATAACTCGGTATCGCCTAGCCCCCAGTATAGCTGTTTCATTCTGCCACGGGCCGCCAGGGACTCAAGTCCCTGTCTAATAGCATAAGTCGGTTAAAACTCACATCTTGCACCATTGTCAAGAACAGGCAAGATGCCTGTTCCACAAAGAGTGAATTTTCTTGTGGAACAGGCATCTTGCCTGTTCCTAAAAAGCTTATTGAGAATGGTGCAACATCTCAGTTAAAACCGACTCAAATAGTAATCTCAATTTTGAAAATTAGAGTTACACATATATTCGGCGCTAACTCTATACAAAAACAGCTTTGATAGAATTGCTACAGTCGTCTTTAGACGACTTCAGCTATGAGACAGGGGTTTAAACCCCTGTCGGACTGTCGGACTAATTGCACACCCTACAAAATTACTAATGACTGATGACTCTTTAATTCTTTTACGTGGTTGGTGATGGCGAAGGTGGGCTGTTTTTGGTAGGTTCCTCTGGCTTAGCTTTGGGGTCTGGTTTTGGTGGCGCAGGCGGAGGGAAAGTCGCCGCGCGTCTGGGTATTTGTAGCGCTGTTCGGAATGCAGAAGACGGGAAGAAACCGCTAAATTGAGAAAGTCGAACTGCTAGAGGTTCTGGTGCATATTCCCACAAGCTTTCGTAGTAGAAGAAAGCGACACCTAAGCCGTATCCTTGGACTGCTTGCACCTGAGATTTAATTTGCTGAATCGGTACGGGGTTATTTCTCAAACCTGTCATAATCCCAACTCCGGTGGGAATTTTTTGCTGCGCTTCTTGCATTTCTGGACGGTTAATCTTGTCTACAAATGATTCTAGATTGGAACGGTACACTTGCACAATTAGCTCGTCGGCAATATCCAAACGCACCCAAGCCCGCCAATCTTGTAGGTGATGTTTGTAAGCAAACTCGTAGTAATTGGGAGAAATTGAGAAAATTGCATTGGGTTTTACTGCTTTGACGGCTTGATTTAGCTGCGACATAAAAGCGGTGATTTTATTGGCTCGCCACTGCACCCATGCTGGATTTTGAAAATCTTTTGGCGGAGCTTTTTTTGTTTCTTTGGTATACAAAGCAACTGTGTACTCATCGTATCCAAATTCAGACGGCAAACTCATGTGATCGTCAAATTGAATACCGTCGGCGTTATATTTAGTGGTGATTTCTAGTACGAGTTGGGTAATGAATTGCTGCACTTCTGGATGAAAGGGATTGAGCCAAACTACTTCGCCACCTGCACCGATTGATGTTTGGCTGCCGTCCTGTTTTTGTGTCAGCCAATCGGGATGATTTAAGGCTAATTCTGAGGTGGGAGGAGCCATGAAACCAAACTCAAACCAAGGAATTACTAGCAGGCCTTGGCGGTGAGCTTGAGCGATTAAATCTCCGATCATATCCTGTCCCTCTAACCCTCTGTAAATAAAGGGTTGAATGTCTTTTTGCTGCGCTACATCGCTGGGATACATTGCATAGCCAGAATTCCAGACAACGGGATAGATTGTGTTGAAATTTAACCGTTTTAGTTTGCTGACAGCATCTCCTAGTTTGCGACGATCTCTGAGGATGTCTTTGTCGTTTGTCGTCATCCAAACGCCGCGAATTTCCTGGCGGGGTTGCTGGGCGATCGCCGGAATGAAGTTGTTCGCCAGCAATACTATAATGAATGAGAGGGCAAACAGAAGCGGGAAAAGAGTTTTAATCGATCGCTGCCAACTGCGCGGAATGATGCGTAATGTCATAGTTTTGAATGGTGAGTTAGTTATTGAAACACACCCCGGCATAATTTGGTGATAAAATTTGCTCGCTCTACAGTCTACAGCCATTTGCGCTGAATGTGGGATCGGTTAACTGAAATGGGTGAATTGATGTTATACCAATTTTTTATGAGGTTGCATAGAATCCGATCCCCCCTAGCCCCCCTTAATAAGGGGGGGACAAGATTCTTCTCAAAGTCAACCCCTACTCCCAACAATCAGGGGGATTTAGGGGGAGCGAGATATGTGCAACTTCATAAAAAATTGGTATTATGCGATCGCAACTGAGCTCAGTATAATCTCTGAGACAGAGGGTAAGTGACAGCATTCTGTCTAACTGCTGGAAAATCAATTACGCACTGCAAGCCTTCCTTACCGGACTGTGCGGCCCAAGGAGTGCAAGTGCTGTACAATATCGGTGCTGGAATATCTCGATCGAACATCTGTAATTGTGAAACATTTAGTGTTAATTGGCGGCGGTCACAGTCATGCTATTGTATTAAAAATGTTCGGGCTCAAACCGCTGCCCGGTGTGCGTTTGACTCTGATTAGCGATGTGCTGCACGCGCCTTATTCGGGGATGCTGCCGGGACACGTTGCCGGGTTTTACGATTATGATGAATGTCACATCGATTTGCGATCGCTCGCTGAATTTGCCGGGTGTCAAATATTAATCGATCGGGCGATCGCGATCGACCTTAACAAAAATTTAGTTATTTGTCAAACTCACCCTCCCCTTAACTTTGACGTGCTTTCTGTGGATATCGGCAGCACTCCTGCGACTTTATCTGTACCGGGTGCTGCTGAATATGCAATTGCAGCTAAACCCGTACCGGAGTTTTTAGCTAGCTGGAATCAGTTAATTTCCGCAAGGCAAAACCATCCCGAAAAACCGCTGCGGATAGCGATTGTTGGCGGCGGTGCAGGCGGCGTAGAATTAGCATTAAATATGCAGTTTCGATTGGGGAAGGAAGAAGGAAAAAGGAAGAGGGAAGAAGGAAGAGGCAAGAAGGAAGAGGCAAGAAGGAAGAGGCAAGAAGGAAGAGGGAAGAAGGAAGAGGGAAGAAGGAAGAGGGAAGAAACTTTAGAAAATTTATCATCAGAAATTCATTTGTTTCACAGCGGTGCTGAATTAATGCCTGCACATAACCAGCGAGTGCGTCGCCGCCTGAAAGAAATTCTGATTAGTCGTGGGATTAAACTGCATTTAATGGAAAAAGTTAGTGCTATAGAAAAGCCAGAAACGATTGACATAGAAGATAATCAAGAATGCCCGATGCCCAATGCCCAATGCCCAATGCCCAATGCCAAAATTTCCTGTCAATCAGGTTTAGAATTAGAGTGCGATCGCATTTTTTGGGTAACACAAGCATCGGCCGCCAATTGGATAAGAGAATCCGGTTTAGCAGCCGACTCAAACGGCTTTATGCAAGTCAACGATTGCCTGCAATCCGTCTCTCACCCCAACGTATTTGCGGCAGGAGATATCGCTGCGATGGTTAATTATCCCCGTCCCAAAGCAGGCGTGTTTGCCGTGCGTCAGGGCAAACCGCTGTTTGAAAATTTGCAGCAGTTTTTATTGGGAAAACCGCTGAAACCCTTTGTACCGCAAGAACAATACTTAGGCTTAATTGGTACTGGGAATAAAAGGGCGATCGCATCTCGCGGATCTTTCATGTGGGAATCACGGTTGTTGTGGTACTGGAAAGATTGGATCGATCGCCAATTTATGCAAAAATTTAGCAATCTGCCCAAAACCCGCCATACCAAATAGCAAGACATTCAGATATTCTCCTCTCTTCCTCTGTGTCCTCTGCGTCCTCTGCGGTAAATAAAAAAAGTCTTATTCAAAAACCCTTTAAGCTTGCTATAGTAATATCAGAAGTAAGAAAAACTAACTATGTTCAGAAAAATTGGATTTGGGCTGCTTTGGATTGCATTTATCACCTACGCCTTTGTATTTGCACCACCCGACAGCCCAGAAAAAACCATCACACTAATTACCAATATTTCCACAGGCAAAATAGCAGACATCAACCCTTTAATTGTAGCGTTATTCAACCTCATGGGAGTCTGGCCGCTCATCTACAGTTGCGTCTTATTTGCTGACGGCAGGGGCCAGAAAATACCTGCATGGTTATTTGCCACTTTATCCTTTGGCGTCGGCGCTTTTTCCTTGCTGCCTTATTTAGCCCTGCGCGAACCGAATCCAGAATTTCCCAGTCATAAAAATATCTTTTTAAAGATATTAGACTCCCGTTTTACTGGAATTTTCTTAACATTAGCTGCGGTTGGTTTAGTTGCCTTTGGCTTGACAAACGGCGATTGGTCTGATTTTATTCAGCAGTGGCAGACTAGCCGCTTTATCCATGTAATGAGTTTAGATTTTTGTATGCTTTGCCTACTATTTCCTGCCTTATTAGGAGACGATATGGCGCGCCGAGGAATGCAGAACTCTACAGCATTTTGGGCAGTAACATTAGTGCCGCTGTTCGGGCCGCTGGCTTATCTGTGCACGCGCAAACCCCTACCGGAAATTAATACTGAAACTGTTACAAATTAGACAGCAGTGCAGGGAATTTTCAGTTTAATCTAGAAATCCATCACAAGTAATCAGACAAGAAACAGGCAAGATGCCTGTTTCACAACAATAAGTAAGTTTTATTGTGGGTCGTTGCTCCTAGTAGCCCGCCCATGAAACACTGATTACAAATACTGCCAAATCTGAGTATTAATGTAAATAATTATCTCCCAGTCTCTAGCAAATGAAAAAATTTCCTATTGTTGGCATCACAACATACAACCGCTGTTCAGCAGGCGAATATCGCTTAAATGGAACTTATATTGATGCAGTTCAGGCGGCTGGTGGCATTCCGATTTTACTGCCGCCCCATCAATTAGATCCGGCTAGTATTTTGGATGCAGTAGATGGTTTGATTTTTTCCGGCGGGGGAGATATCAACCCAGAACTTTATGGCGGTTATGTCGATCGCACAGTTTACTCGGTTAATGCAGAACGCGACAATTTTGAATTAAACTTAGCAAAGCTAGCTTTGAAGGCTGACATACCTGTGTTGGGGATTTGCCGGGGAATGCAAATGTTGAACGTAGCCAGCGGTGGCAGTTTGGTGATTCACGTACCGGATGCTTACGGAGACGAGGTTAATCACGGATCGGGAATTCCCCCGCGTGCGATCGAGCATACCATTGAAATTGAGCCAACCAGTCGGCTAGCAAAAATTATGGGAAAAACTTCAACAACAGTTGTTTCCTGGCATCATCAAGCAGTGCGGAAGGTAACATCCGATTGGCGAATAGTAGCCAATGCACCTGACACTTTGGTAGAAGCAATGGAACACTGCTATCACCCTTGGATGATAGCAATTCAATGGCATCCGGAAATGTCGCCCAACTGTTCGTTCAACGCTCGAATTTTTCAGGCTTTCGTAGAAGCAGCAGCTTCAAAATTCATGAACTCTACCAAGTCAGCATCACAGGCAATTCATACATTTGGATAGTCACTTATTCTTGATAGTCAGTATCTATTTCAATATCCAGGGTATCTTCATCTATTCTGACATACAGAACATTCGGGCGACAGCAAACCTGACAATCTTCGATATAAGATTGTTCCATACCACCGCTGATATCAACAAAAGTTGTACTCGGTTCGCCGCAGAAAGCACAGTAATATTCAGCCGTTGTTTGCATCTTTCTCGCACTCTCTTTTTGTGACTTCGTGGCGGTAGCGAAACATATCTGTTAACCGCATTTCCACCCACCAACCTAACAACAAATCGACAATTGGGCCGCCCGGTATCGAAAATGCGATCGCATCTGTCAATCTAGTCTTGCCATTTTCTGAGGTAAACTCGTGTCGGTGAGTCCAACGTGCCATCGGCCCCTCAGTTTGTTCATCAACAAACAAGCGATATTGTTCGCACTCAGTGTGAGTCGCCACCCATTTTACAGGAATCGGCCCCAATAACAGGCGAAATTCTGATACAGCACCCACATCGAGTCCCCCTTCGCGGCGAATGATTTTCACCGGTTGCCAAGGCGGAGTCAAAAGTTGCAGAATGTCGGGCCTTTCGTGAAAGTTCCAGACAGCTTCAACGGTGGCATTAATTAAGGATGAGTATTTAAAATTGGGCATTTTCTAGATTAAGTTAAACAGTTATTTGCGATCGCGTTTCAGCATTTGCAGTATTATCCTCTGTATCAGTACAAACAGCAACTGTTAGTTTCAATCCCAAAGCATTCAGCCAAGTTCCCAGATTATAAATCGCATCACTTCCGTGCTGCGACAGCAATTCATCCAGTTTTTTTAAGTGCCATTCATATTGTTCGCGAGACATCTGCTGTTTGCCAAGAGCTTCAGATATATTGCTGAGTACCATTTTTAGCAGTTCGGTTTCCGGGTTTTCTTCTTCAAAAAAAGCCTCTATATACATAGCAGAATCTATGGGGTTTTTGAGAGATTGTATTAGTGAGGGATGGTAAGGTAAACTTGTAAGCATTATTTTCACTCCTCATTATACTCAAGAAATGCCACAGGGGAAAGATGGAAAAACTTAGCTAACTTTTGAATTTGACTCGCCGTCAGTTCCCGCTTTCCCTTCATCACCTCAGATACCCAAGACTCGGATTCAAAAATATCAACCCAATCTTTTTCTTGAATATTGTCCTCAACCATCAATGCTTTCAGTAGTGCGATACCTTTCAATACTGGCATTGGCTCATGTTTTTGTTCGTAATCATAAACAAGAGTACCCAACACGTTTAAGTAATCCCGATCGTCCTGCGTGAGATTTCTCCGACTCACAATAGAATCAATCCGATTTTGTGTAGCGATTAACTCAGCTTCACAAGTAATTGGACGCGGTGGAAAAGTTGTGATTATCTCCATATAGTAGCTACTAGGAGTTTTTAAACCCGTCGTCATTTTTCCAGTTCTCCTTTTTACTAAACGGGACTTAGTGAATTCTCACATTCTTGATTTGGCTGTCGTGTTGTATGACTCATCGCCTCAGCCAAATGCTTCTTCAAAGTCGCTTCGGGTAGCGGCCCTTTTAAATGACTCCAAGGCAAAACCTGATCCAATTCCCACTCTTGAAAAACATAAAAATCCATCTCCGGCAACTGTCCCCGCAACTCCTTAAAAGCCCGCCGATAACTGCCCAAAGTATCGCCGTAATGCCGCACTAATTCCAACAGCCGAGACAACCGCCGATCGCCCTTTGACAACAAACCCTGAATCACCGACCAATTATAGCTTTCAGGTCTAAATTCTAAACCTAACTTCCGCAATTCTTTATCTAAAAACTTCAGCCTCTTCTCCGCATCTTTATTCACTCCAAACCACTGAAAAGGAGTGTGAGATTTCGGGACAAAAGTGCTGCATCCCAGAGTCAAGCGCAAACCGGGAACAGCTTTTCTAATCGCCCGCATCATCGCCACCGTCTCCTCTAAATCCTCCATTTCTTCGCCGGGAATTCCCGCCATTCCGTAAAGTTTAATTCCCTTTAATCCACCAGCTTTAGCATTGCTCGCCGCTTGAATAATTTCGTCATTTGTGAGTTTTTTGTTAACGATTTTGCGGAGGCGATCGCTCCCGCTTTCCACCGCAATTGTCACCGATTTGCTGTCTCTGTTTGTCAATATTTCTGCTAGCTTAACTGTCACCGTATTCGTCCTTACCGAAGAAAGACTCAACCGCACGCCGTCGTATTTCGGATGATTCAAATGATCCAGCAACGCTTCAAATTCCGGGTGCTGAGTCACCGAAGCACCCAACAAACCCAAACGATTAGTCACAGCTAAGCCGCGATCGATCGCCGGAATTAGCGAACCCTCCAAACTCGCAGTTCTAAACGGCAAAGTCAGATAACTTGCCAAACAAAAACGGCACATTTCTGGACAACTCCGAACCACTTCCACCATGTAAATATTTTCCCAAGCCGCTTTTTCTGTCACCACAGTGGAAGCAGATAAAGTATTGCCGCGATAAGTTTGTTTTTCAACCATACTGGGAATTCCCGAATCGACAGGCTGAATCGATTTAATACCCTCAGCCGCATCCAGATAAGTTACTTCGTACAAACTGGGGACGTAAACTCCCGGAACTTGGGCTAAATGCCGCAATTTAGTTTGTCTGTCGGCGGTACGGACTTCTTTATAAGCATCAATAAAATTGTCAATGAGATGTTCGCCATCTCCCAGCAAAATCACATCAAAAAAATCGGCAAAAGGTTCTGGATTCGCAGTAAAAACCGGGCCGCCCCCGAATACTATCGGATGATTATCAGTTCGTTTTGACGCCCAAATCGGAATTTCGAGAGATTCCAATAAATTTAGAATATTTACATAGTCTAGTTCCCAAGAAAGCGAAAATCCCAGTAATTCTGGGTGTCGGGGAAGTGGTTCGCGGATATCAGTAAATAAACGGCCCACTTCAATATCCGATCGCACAGCCAAAGTTGCCCACACTATCTGATAGCCGAGACTGGTAATACCCACCGTATACTCGTTGGGAAAAGCAAAAATAGTCGGGATAGCATCAGCATCGGGGGTTGCTGGGGCAAATAGTAAGCGTTCTTGGGCAAAGGGATTAGGAGTCACGGGCAAGTTTAGCCTTAAAAATATAATATCTCTTTCATCTCTCATTTTATGCTATATACTAGATTGATAGCCCGACAGCGATCGACACGTATATACCGAGCGCAATTTTGTGTCATCCGCGTATGCGTGTCGATCGCTAAGGACTAACAACCGTAGGAGTTACGCACTCGCCCACAAAAAAACCGGGTTTTTTAACTCTTATTGAGAGTTTTAAGCAAGTATTTGGTTAAAACATCCGGTTTCCGATGGCCCGTGCCGAAACCCTAAACTATTGAACCTTTTTTTGCCGCCAAACCAGTCTAAAGCATACAGAATTAACCAACAGTTCCCCCAGCACCTAGTATGAACCTAAAACTTAAATATGGGGCATTATTGCTATACTTGTGGCTGGGACTGATTGCCTCAAGCAGTGCCGCCAGTCCCCCCGACAATTCCAAAATTTTGCATCTCCTCAACCGCATCAGTTTTGGCCCCCGATTGGGTGATATCGAAAAAGTGCGATCGCGCGGCACAGAAAATTACATCCAACAGCAACTCTCCCCAGAAACCATCCCCGAACCTCCGAACCTTACCGCCCGCATCAATAGCTTAGAAACCCTGCAAAAAACACCAGCCGAACTGTTTGCCGAATACGGTCGCCCCCCCAGGCAAAACGGTCAAAAACCAACGCCAGAAGCACTCAGAGCCGCCAGCCTAAAATCCCGCATCATCCTCAAACAAGCAGTAGCGGCCCGTTTATTGCGATCGGCAGAAAGTCCCCGCCAACTGCAAGAAGTTATGGTTGATTTCTGGTACAATCATTTTAATGTTTCCTCAGACAAAGGATTAGATAGACTCTGGGTTGGAGCCTACGAACAAGAAGCAATTAGACCCTACGCTTTGGGAAAATTCCGCGAATTACTAGGTGCAACTTCCCGTCACCCTGCCATGTTATACTATTTAGATAACTGGCTAAATACCGCTCCCAAAACTAGCGGAGTTCAAGGGAGGTTTCAGGGATTAAATGAGAATTATGCGCGGGAGTTAATGGAGCTGCATACATTAGGCGTCAACGGCGGTTATAGGCAACAAGATGTCATCGCATTAGCTCGCATTTTTACAGGATGGGGATTTTCGCCACGACCGCAAAAAAAAGATGGTTACAGCTTTTATTTTGATGCCAAACGCCATGATTTTAGCGATAAAGTATTTCTGGGACAAACTATCAAAGGTTCTGGCGAAACCGAGGGAGAACAAGCTTTAAATATTTTAGCCAAAAGCCCAGCCACAGCTAAACACGTCAGTTATAAATTAGCTCAATATTTTGTAGCGGACAGCCCGCCAAATGCCTTAGTAGATCGCCTGGGCCAGCGCTTTCTAGAAACAGATGGAGATATCCGCGAAGTCTTAAATACTTTGTTCCGCAGCCGGGAATTTTGGGATGAAAAAAACTACAGCGCTAAGTTTAAAACTCCCTACCAATATGTTATATCAGCGGTGCGAGCCACAAATAAGACAGTAGAAAACTTTCTGCCTCTGTACGGCACTTTGCAACAGCTAGGAATGCCACCTTACGGCTGCCCAACTCCAGACGGTTACAAGAATACTCGAGATGCTTGGCTGAATCCAGATGCGATCCCCCGTCGGTTAAGTTTTGTCACTGCTTTGGCGAGCAATCCCTTGTATTTAAACTCTCCTCCCGCTGACAAAAATGAGTCGGGATGGATGTTGCCTCAGATCGTAACTCCCTCTAACTCCTCTTTACCAATGGGCCCGAAAGAGAGTAGGGTTCTCATAGATTCGTCGCAGTTAGCTAATACTTTGGGGAATAACTTTTCGGCGAATACCAAAAGTGCGATCGAGTCTAGTCCGGCTAATTTACGCGCCGCCTTAATTCTGGGCAGTCCAGAATTTATGCACCGATAAAAGAGGCAGAAGAAGGAACAAGGAACAGGGTGTGAATTTTGAACTGATGATTTCCCATTCCCAATTTCCGATTACCAATTAGACTTCTTGCATAAATCTTTGATTGATAGGTCAACCGCAGATATAGGGCCGATAAACACAGATCAACGCAGATAATTTCCAGAAGGGAAAGCTTGGGAGTGCAATCTTGTATTTTACCAATTACCAATTACCAATTACCATGAACCGACGCCAATTTTTAATCCAAACCGGATTACTTTCTACTTCAACAATTGTGTCAGTCGGACTCCACGGTTTAGCCGTAAAAGCCGCCGCACCCAACAACAATAAACGATTAATCGTCATCTTTTTGCGCGGGGCAGTCGATGGCTTAAACGTAATTGTTCCCTACCAAGAGGCGAATTACTATCAATCTCGACCCAAAATAGCCATCCCAAAACCGGGGCTACAAGGCGGTGCGATCGACCTTGACGGCCGTTTCGGGCTCCACCCCGCACTCAGCGCGATCGCCCCGCTGTGGCAGCAAGGAACCCTCGCATTTGCCCACGCTTGCGGTTCCCCCGATCCCACCCGATCGCACTTCGAGGCCCAAGACTACATGGAAAGCGGCACCCCCGGCAAAAACAAAACCCCCGACGGATGGATGAACCGCCTGCTGTCAGTCATATCCGCCAATTCCCCCGTCCAAGCCCTGAATGGTGGCGCCACCACACCGCGCATCCTGTCGGGAAAAATGGCAGTTGCCAGCTTTAGGCCAGGTAAAAATGCTGACCGCCCGATCGCGATCGACAGACCCCAAACCGCCACCGCATTCGATCGACTTTACAGCGACAGCGACCAACTAGGTCAAGCATACCGACAAGGCCGCGCCGCCCGCCAAACCCTGCTTGCCGGCTTGGATGCAGAAATGAAAGCCGCCAATAACGGCGCACCCTTAGCCGACGGTTTCCCCGGCCACGCGACGCAATTGGGGCGACTGATGGCGAGAGACTCCAGCATTCAGCTAGCTTTCCTCGCCCTCGGCGGCTGGGATACCCACATCAATCAAGGAAGTTCTCAAGGGCTATTAGCCGGAAGATTGCGCCCTCTGGGACAGGGTTTGGCGAATTTGGTGCAGGCATTGGGCGATGTTTACTCCGAAAGTGCGATCGTAGTTATCTCAGAATTCGGCCGCACTGTGCGCGAAAACGGCAACGGTGGCACGGATCACGGACACGGAAATGTGATGTGGGTTTTGGGCGGTAAAATTAAGGGCGGCAAAGTTTACGGCGAGTGGCCGGGATTGGATGAAAGTCAGTTGTATCAAAAGCGCGATTTAGCAGTGACGACGGATTTCCGAGATGCGATTGCGACTTTGTTGCAGACTCATTTAGGCCTGAATCAAGAAGAGGTCGATCGAGTTTTTCCCGGTTATCAATCGAATCGAATCACTGGGTTAGTGTAGCGCGATCGCATTAAATCCAAGTTACTCTGAAATAGAATTGCGATCGTCCTGAGTTCTCGGAGTAGTCGGAGTAGGCGGTGCACTGTGAAAAGTTGCAATCAGCAAACAGATAATCCCAGCATTAATAAACACATCGGCTAGATTAAATACGGGGAACCGAATGATCCGAAAATCGATAAAATCTACAACGTGGCCCGAAACAAATCGATCGATCCCATTCCCCAGTGCTCCCCCCAAAATCAAACCGTAGCCAGCTTGTTCCCAGCGGTTAATTCGCGGCCCGAACCAAGCTAGTACCATCAATCCGACACTAACGGCCAAAGACAGCCAGCGCAACCAAATCGCCCCGCCATTGCTGAACAGACTAAAAGCCGCACCGGTATTAACAACATAAGTGAAGTGAAACACCCCAGGTAACAGTGGCTGCGTTTGCGGAGGAACCGTCAATTCAAAATTTTGCACCACCCAAAACTTAGCCAGGTGGTCTAAAACTAAACTGATAACAGCAGCAACCCAGAACAAGGGATTTCTTTTAAAACGCATGAATTAAGCAATAGAAAATGGGGCATCGGACATGAGAGAATTTACTCCAATCTCACTTGTCATTGCGAGCAAAATGCAGTGGATAAAAGCAATCCCAGCCGCAGCGACAGGACTCTCCCGTTGGGCAATTTATAGTATAACCTTATTTTGCACAATTACCAGTTACCTCTTCCTCCTTCCTTCTTCCTTCTTCCTTCTTCCCTCTTCCTTCTTCCCTCTTCCTTCTTCTCTCTTCCTTCTGCCTTCTTCCTTCTGCCTTCTTCCTTCTTCCTTCTTCCTTCTTCCTGACATCCGTTACATCCGTTACACAATCCGTTACACAATCCGTTGCCGAACTTCCTTCTTCCTTCCCAATCAATAAAACATCAAGCGGCGCAAAGTAAATGACAGCACTGCGATCGCACAAACTACCGCCAATTGTCCCGGCAGAGGATAAACCGAATATTTAAGAATCTCATCGAATAAAGGTGTTGTTTTTGCCGGAGGCAGCAAGTAAGTAAAAATTAGATAAATTAAGCCGATCGCGTGAACAGTGAACAAACCGCACAAACAGCTAAAAGCCATAGATTCCAGCCGCGAAGCCACCTTAAAAGCCACCCAGCCGCACACCCAAGCACCCGGTACAAAACCCAGCAAATACCCAAAACTCGCTTCTTTGAGATAGCCGATGCCGCCGCCTTGAGAAAAAACTGGCCACAAAGTTAATCCTAATGCCAAATAGGCAATTTGCGAGAGAGCCGCAGCATTTTTCCCCCCCATGCAGCCTACTAGCAAAACGGCTCCAATTTGATAGGTAACACCTAAAGAGTACGCCTGAAGTCCTCGATCGTCCCACAACCCAATCGGAATTGTGACAGATGCAGGCAAAAAAGTGCCTCCTATCGTCAGGAGCAAACCAATAACAGCCCAGATTAATTCAATAGGAGCAGGCATTATAGCAGAAGAAAGAAGGAAGACCGAAGTTGCAATCGACCGTTTATGTTTGTGCAATTAAGAACGTCCTAACCGTCAGGGCGGTTGCTATATCATCAAACGGCATTCCTCAGAATGTATTTGTCAGATGCCAGCTTCAATGCCCGCAGCTTTTAAATTCTTAATAATAGCACTACTATCAAAATAACCACCATTGTATTGTTTTCTGATTCTCAAGCCTCGATCTTGTGATAATTTAATAGGGAATTTTTCGCGATCCTCTTCGAGGGCTTCGCTAACGGGCGATCGACTGCTTGTTTCCGTAGCTCGGTCTCTGCCATATACCTTATATGTTGACACTTGTCAAGCTCATATATAACATTAATAATATTAATTAATATTAAATTGCCATTAAGTGTAAAGATTCTTAACCTAACCTTTACTTTTGCGCGCTATGCTGATGCGGGACACCCATATAACGATCGCAGATTTTTTATACCTATGCTTTTTCGTCTCAACTTGATTAATCCAAAGCGTCTGACTACAGCAATTACCGTAATGGCGATCGCCCTCAGTGTAGCAGCTTGCCGCAGTGACAGCCCAAACACGAGCAGCAGCCCCAGCCCCGGCGACACCGCAGCATCTCCCGGCGCATCCCCCGTTGCAGCCACCGGCACAGCGGAAAACACCAAACTCGCCCTAGCCTCAGACGTAGCCATCACCGCAGCCGGCGCCTCATTCCCCGCCCCCCTGTACCAGCGTTGGTTTCAAGACTTCAACAAAATCAACCCCAAAGTACAAATTAACTATCAATCAGTAGGCAGCGGCGCCGGAGTCGAACAATTTACCAAAGGCACAGTAGACTTTGGGGCCAGCGACACCGGCATGAAAGACGACGAAATCGCCAAAGTTCCAGCAGACAAAGGCGTGATACTGCTGCCCATGACAGCCGGCAGCATCGTCCTGGGCTACAACCTGCCAGACTTAACCGAACCACTGAAACTGCCCAGAGACGTTTACGCAGATATCTTCGCCGGTAAAATTACCAACTGGAACGATCCCAAAATTGCAGCGGCCAACCCGGGCGCTAAATTGCCAGACCAAGCCATCACCATCGTCCACCGTTCCGACGGTAGCGGTACCACCGCCGTCTTCACCAAACACCTGAGTGCCATCAGCCCCGACTGGAAAAGTGCAGTAGGCGACGGCAAAACAGTACAGTGGCCCGTAGGCGTAGGCGCAAAAGGCAACGAAGGCGTCACAGCCCAACTCCTGCAAACCGTTGGCAGCATCGGCTACGTAGAATACGGCTATGCCAAAAACAACAATCTCAAATTTGCATCTTTGGAAAACAAAGCAGGCACATTTGTAGTACCTACCGACGAGTCAGCTTCTCAAGCTTTAGCGACTGTGCCGCTGCCGGAAAACCTGCGAGCATTTATCGAAGACCCCGAAGGCGCTCAATCCTATCCAATTGTCACCTACACTTGGATGCTCGTCCCCAAAACAGTTGCTGACCCCAACAAAGCCAAAACCATCGAGGCAATGGTTGAATACGGCTTAACTGAAGGTCAAAAAGTGAGCTCCGAATTGGGCTACGTTCCTCTACCCCAAAACGTTAGAGAAAAAGTAGCCGCGGCCGCAGACGGCATCAGCCCAGACTACAAGATTGAGGTTGCCAAATAGTAATTGAAGGAAGAAGGAAGAGGGAAGAAGGAAGAAGGAAGACGGAAGAAGAAAGAGGGAAGAAGGAAGAAAAAAAGAGAGATATTTCTGTAGGGGCGGGTTTTACCAGAAATATTTGTTGAAAAGTCAGGGGATTAATAAACCCGCCCCTCTTTGATTTTATTTATCGTCTTTCTTTCTGCTTCCTTCTAGCTTTTTCCGAAACAGGCTATTTTCCGCTACTATATATTTGGTTTTTTTTTCTATGATTTCAGATAATAACAGCGCTCCATCACAGAGCCGATCGCGCTCTGGGGCAGAAAAATCCTTAGATCAAGGCTTTATCTGGCTGACGCGGATTTTGGGAATAGGAGTTGGTGTAATTTTGCTGGTAATCGCCCTCACCGTTGGTTACAGGGCTTTACCGGCGATTCAAGAGTACGGTTTGGGCTTTCTGTTTGGCAGTAGCTGGAATCCGGTTAAAGAAGAGTACGGTGCGCTGCCGATGATTTACGGGACGATCGTCAGTTCGGCGATCGCGCTCCTAATTGCTGTACCATTAGGAGTAGGGACTGCCATCTTCTTGAGTGAAGATTTTTTGCCGCTGCCAGTCCGCACAGCTTTGGTTTTTTTAGTAGAACTTTTAGCTGCCATTCCCAGCGTAGTCTACGGTTTGTGGGGAATTGCTGTATTGATTCCCCTGATTACCACTCTCGGCAAGTTTCTCAACGGCACTTTCGGATGGCTGCCGATTTTTAGCACCTCGCCAGTTGGGCCGGGAATGTTACCAGCAGGAGTAATTTTGGGAATCATGACTTTGCCCATTATTACTGCTATCTCCCGCGACTCTTTGGCAAGTCTCCCGCCCGATTTGCGACAAGCATCTCTAGGTTTAGGGGCTACTCGGTGGACAACGATTTTTAGGGTACTCGTACCGGCGGCTTTTTCCGGCATTGTCGGCGGAATTATGCTTGGGCTCGGTCGCGCGATGGGAGAAACAATGGCTGCGACTCTGTTAATTGGCAATTCTAATCAGTTAAGTCTTTCTGTGCTAGCTCCGGCAAATACTATTGCTTCTCTGATGGCAAATCAGTTTGCGGAAGCCTCCGGGTTGCAAGTAGCAGCTCTGATGTACACTGGGCTAATTCTGTTTATTATGACACTGATTGTTAATATTTTGGCAGAGTGGATTGTTTCTCAAGTAAGAGCGAAGTACAACTAGAAGTTTGCCGCCATTTCCTACATATTTTTAGTTTATGTCAAATAGCGTCTCCGATGAGAATCCTTTGGTATCAAAAACAGGCAGTTTAAAGAAGGTTAAAAACAGCCCGCAAGCGCTGTTTAGTCTGGGGATGACTGTATTGGCTGGAGCTAGTCTGGCCATCACTCTGCTGCCTTTGTTTGCAGTTCTTTCCTACGTCACCGTACAAGGTTTCAATCGCCTGAATTTAGACTTGTTTACCAAGCTGCCACCCCCGCCCGGACTATCGGGAGGCGGTATTGCTAATGCAATTCTCGGTACATTGATGACGGTGGGAATTGCTTCTTTAATTGCTGTTCCTTTTGGCGTATTGGCCGCCGTTTATTTGTCGGAATTCAGCAGCGGCCAAGTAGCTCGCTGGGTACGCTTTGCTACTAATGTCCTCAGCGGCGTTCCTTCGATTATTGCAGGGGTATTTGCCTACGGTTTGTTCGTGGTAAATATGGGAGGTTTTTCGGCAATTGCAGGGGGCGCGGCGCTGGCCGTGCTGATGTTGCCGACGATTGTGCGGACTACTGACGAAGCTCTACAAATCGTCCCGCAAGATATTAGATGGGCGTCGGTTGGTGTGGGTGCTTCTAATTATCAAACGGTGTTGCAGGTGGTTTTGCCTGCGGCAATTCCGGCTATTTTAACGGGTGTGACGCTGGCAATTGCTCGCGCTGCTGGAGAAACTGCTCCTTTGATTTTTACGGCGCTGAATTCGCCTTTTTGGCCGGCAGGATTTGATAAGCCAACTCCGAGTCTTTCGGTTTTGGTGTACAACTTTGCAACGGTTCCTTTTAAGGCACAGAAAGAATTGGCCTGGGCGGCATCTTTGATTTTGGTTATTATGGTTTTATTGACGAGTATTCTTTCTCGCTGGGCTACTCACAAAAAAGTGTATTAGTCAGTTGACAGTTGTCAGTTGTCAGTTGTCAGTTGTCATATCATTTCCGGTTAAATAAATATAATTATTGTAGGGGCGGGTTCGCCAAGATATTCAATACAAACCCGAGTTCCAGTAAAGCCGCCCCGGCCAAGATATTATAAGCAATCTACCGGAATTGAGATCGTTGTTCAGCGGTAATTTGTAAAATTCGATTGGAGTATTATCTGTATGATGATGGATTTAGACAAGCAAACGGAAACAGTTTTACGGACAGAAAATATCAATATTTTTTACGGCGCTTTTCACGCGGTTAAAAATGTTTCTATGGAGATTCCTAAAAATCGCATTACTGCGTTGATTGGGCCGTCTGGCTGCGGTAAAAGTACAATTCTGCGATGTTTTAACCGCCTCAACGATTTAGTTAGCGGTTTTCGTTTAGAGGGTAGAATTGATTACCACGGTCAAAATCTTTACGATCCTGATATTGATGCTGTGGCGGTGCGCCGCAAGATTGGCATGGTGTTTCAAAAACCGAATCCTTTCCCGAAGTCGATTTATGACAATATTGCTTACGGTGCGAGGGTGAACAATTATAAGGGAGATATGGATGAGCTGGTGGAAAAATCGCTCAGCCAAGCTTATTTGTGGGATGAGGTGAAGGATAAGTTGAAGCAAAGCGGTTTTTCTCTTTCCGGTGGCCAGCAGCAGCGTTTGTGTATTGCTAGGGCGATCGCGATTAATCCTGATGTAGTGTTAATGGATGAACCTTGCGCTTCTCTTGACCCGATTTCTACGATTAAGATTGAGGAGTTGATGCGGGAACTCAAGGAGAAGTATACGATTGTGATCGTTACTCACAATATGCAGCAGGCTTCTCGGGTTTCTGACCTGACTGCTTTTTTCAATGCTAAACTTTCTGACGATGGGAAGCGGTTTGGCTATCTTGTGGAGTGTGACAAGACTGAGGTAATTTTCCAAACTCCGAAGGAAGAGTCTACTTTAGATTATGTCAGTGGTCGTTTTGGTTGATTCCGCGACAGGTTGAAGCCTGTCGCTACAAAAACGAAGTCCCTATCTAGGAGACTAAAAACATTTAATTTGCTGAGTATGCTAGCGACAAAAAAAACCTCGTAAAACTTTTCTGAATTTAGAATCCCGCTTTCTTGGAGAAGGCGGGATTCTGGGTTTTATGTTTAATAGCTCGATCGGAGATGTTGCACCATTCTCAATAAGCTTTTTAGGAACAGGCTTTTCGGCCTGTTCCACAAGAAAATTCACTCTTTGTGGAACAGGCCGAAAAGCCTGTTCTTGACAATGGTGCAAGATGTGAGTCGATCGCACTTTTTGCAGATACAAGCCGCTGATTTTTGTGAAGAAATGCTCGAAGATTTCACCAAAAAACTGGGCGGAGCGTAGCGGAGGGCTGAAGCCCCGTCCTTTCAGGACGGCTTTTCCTTAACCTTGAGGCTCCTGATTGACTATAAATACATCAGTTTTAGTTCTACCTACAGATTTACAGCCATCTTCAACGAGTGCAAATTTAGATTCCTGCATCTAAAAAATCTCAACGTTTGTTCACCGAAAAACGAGCGAGAAGCCCCTGGCTTTAGACATGGGGAGGAAAGCGGCAGCGACTTCAGTCGCCTTGAAATATTTTTAAAACCCATAGCTATAGCCATCTTTTTTGTGGATTGCTTTGCAATACTTGTGGCTAATACCTGTTACTCTCCCAGCCTTCGTTACAATATCAAAACTGCCTGAAGCACGGCATAGAAGCCGCCCTGTATAAGAGCCGACTTTCTTCCCTGCGGTAACGGTTGCGCTGACAATATCGCCAGTCTGAAACCCTTTGTGAATTTGCACTCTGGACTTGTGCCGAATGGGAAATCCGTACGGGTTTGTGCCGCACATCTGTCGTGTCCCCTGACCTTTTGCCACAATCAACAAAGGCTTTGAAGTCAATACTTTGAGCGTGTCAACGCTGCCCACACACGCAGCATCAAGCCAGTGCGATTTAGCCAACCCTAACCGATGGCGATTGAACTTAGTTTGTCCGCCCGTGCCAGTAGTGACGGGCAATCCCGTTTCTTTAAGTGCATTAAATAATGCCCATCGGGTTGAGTTGACCGCTGCTGCATCTTTGAGTGGTAGCTTTGCTTGTTTGAGGATGCGGTTTAACAGGTCGGGTTTAGCGGCCAGGAATGCTCGAACATCCTGATTGCCTTTCTTTTGATTGCAATCGTGACAAGCCAGTGTCAAATTGGAAACCCTGTCAGAGCCACCTCTTGACTTGGGCTGAATGTGCTCAACCTCAAAAGGTACATTTTCAGCCGAGCAATAAGCGCACTGCCGATGCCATTTTTCCAAGAGATACTGCCGGACTTCGTAACCCTGCAATTCTCCATGCTGATACATAACGCCTGAGATTTCAGGGTTTTGCATGAGTTGAGAATCAAACCGCACTAACTCTTGAACAATGCTGGCAACGGGAGCGAGTCGAATCAATTTGCGAACCCATGTAAGTATTGTTTCGACTCGGTGTTGCCCCGATGGAGCGAGCCAACCATCGGGGCGAGTGCGATTGAGGAATCGCGCCTTACGGTATCGAGTTTTGCGATTGCGTCTTCCTCGCCTAAGTTGACGGCGAGAGAGAAGTGCATCTTTAATTTGCTGGCCCCGGTGTTGCAGTTCGGCTCCGAAGATAATCTTGTTGTCCTGTTTGATTGCAACCCCCGTGACTTTCGATCCCGGATCTAATTTCAGTTCTAGCGGTTCATGATTCGTCTCAACTGCTTTTTTCAAAACAATCGTAAACGGATAGCGGAGAAATACCGCTGCTTTTCCAGCTTTCAGCAATGACCTTGCCATTCCTGGTTTACAGGGTGATAGCGGTTTGCGATTGGTATCAGTTAGAGTCGATAGGAGTGTTACCACTCCTACCTCTCCTTCAGAACGGAACGTGATACTTTCGCATCATTCCGCTCCTTGATAATTCCACCTTTGTTATAGGTACGATTTAAGACCAACTATCAGGTTTTAACACTTCCTTTAGAGCGCATTGACCCGTCTGTTGCTGTCTTTGTGTTGTGGCAGTGTTTATGCAGAAGTTGTAGGTTATCGTAGGTATCCTTTCCACCTAATGATGTTGGCTTAATATGGTCAACTTCTACAATGTCTGTACTGGTAAAATACAAACCACAGTGAGAACAAATACCCTTTTGACGCTTGATTAAGAATGCAACCCGGTTAGGAGTTTCTGGGTATTCACCTCTACGCTTGCTCCAATAAGTCCAGTTTCCATCAAACGGACTAGCAACACCCTTTATTTTGATATGTCTTACGATTGGCGTATCTGAGTGCTGTGTTAGTTCTATTCCGTTCTCGGTACTAAAACACCAATTGCGGTCGCCTACTGTTCGCCAGTATTTATCCTTATTGATGTTCCCTTTTCCCCTCGCTCTTGCCCAAGCTCTTAATTTATCGTAAACTAACTGGTCAACCTTTGAGAAGGTTTCCTTGCTTACAACTGTCGAATAATAGTTTGACCATCCCCTAATGATTGGATTCAGCTTGCTAATTAGGGCAGCTTGAGGGGCGGTTTTATGGGTATCTATTATTTCGGCAATCTTGGCTAGATGGGTTTTTACCTTGGCTTTTGAGGGGGTGATTAATGTATTAAAACCTAGTAGTGTTCCATTTGAACCGATGGCACATCTGTATGCCCCTGCTTTGTGTTGTTGTACATGGAAACCTAAGAACTTAAACCCAACATTGCCATCAATCTCAATGAGGGTGTGGGTTAATTTTGTTTTACTTGGTTTTAACTCTAATCCCATGTCACTTAACCATTCTGCGATTATCTCCTGGCATTTCTTAACCACGTTCAAATCCTCATGGATAATCACGAAGTCATCAGCGTAACGGATTAGGCTGAGGGCTGGGCGATTGATCGCTTTTTGTCCTTTTAGTGTTTCCGCGTACTGCTTTACTCTTTCTTCCATACCGTGTAAGGCAATGTTCGCAAGTAGGGGAGAAATTACCCCGCCTTGTGGTGTACCTTCGTTAGTAGGGAATAATTCGTTTCCTACACAGTACCCTGCTTTTAGCCACGTCTTTAATTGGCGGCTTAGAGTGGGGTATGTGTGTATTTTGGATAGTAACGCTTTGTGGTCTATACGATCAAAGCATTTGGCAATATCAGCGTCAAGCACATATTTGGCTTTTTGTCTGATACTGAGATATATTGCTCCTATCGCATCGTGACATGAGCGATTAAACTCAGCGAGACTGTCACCAGTCCCGCTGGTCTTCAAAACCGTGCGTGAGACTTTCACCTCACACGGCTCCTCGATGACTTGGTGCTTGTCACGCATACCTCATTACCCATTTATCCTCAACTCTTTCGAGCTTTTTGGAGGGCTTAGGCTTGGCACTATTACAGCCAGATTGGTTGCCCAGACTGCCATCATTGGCTGTCTTTGTGTCGTGGCAATGTCTGTGAAGGAGTTGCCAATTATCGTATGAATCCTTTCCACCTTGCGATTTAGGGATTTTATGGTCAATTTCCATCACATCGTCTTCACGGAAAAACAATCCGCAGTGGGCGCACTTCCCTTTTTGCCTTTTCAAGAGTTTTGATACCCTAATTGGCATTTCTGGGTTGTTACCCCTTCTTGTACTCCAGTAAACTAGGTTCGCGTCGTATGGTGACGATTCGCCTTTAACTTTCACATGACGCACTATTGGAGTGTGGGCATGGTCAAGTAACCGAAGTGGGCTTGTACCCTCTTTCCTGGTTGCGAATACCCAGTTGTCCCCGCCAATAGATTGCCAATATTTCTTTGACACCCATGACTTTGATTTCTTTGGGTGGCGGTGGGTTGCCCAAGCTACAAGTTTTCGATACACCAGGTCGTCTAATTCTGCGTAAGCTTCCTTACTTACTACAGTCGCATAGTAGTTTGCCCATCCCCGTATTATGGGGTTTATTCGTTTGATTAGCGCCGCTTGCGGTGCTGACTTTTGGGCGTCAATAACTCTTGCGATGAGGTCATAATGTACCTTAATCTTGTTTTGGCTTGGGGTGATGATGGTTTTGAATCCTAGTTTTTCCCCTTGAGTGTTTTTACCTGATTGGTGTTTTCCTTTGGGAAACTGACGTATATTGAAACCAAGGAAGTCGAACCCTGGTTTCTCCCCCTCTATTTCTGAGAGGGTATGTGTCAATCTGGTTTTACTAGGCTTCAATTCCAAGCCTATGTCTTTTAACCATTCCGAGATTATCTCTCGGCATCTTTGGACAACGGTTATGTCTTCGTGGAGAATCACGAAGTCATCTGCATACCTGATTAATGTTGCTCCTGATTGATAACCAGAGTATTTCCCTTTCTTGACTATTGTCCTTCTGGGGAAAGCTTGCTTAATCCGATGTTCCATCCCGTGGAGGGCAATATTTGCTAGTAGTGGGGAGATGACCCCACCCTGTGGAGTACCCTCAGATGTCTCGTAGTGCTGCATATTGTCCATCACTCCCGCTTTTAACCAGGCTCGTATTTGACGGCGGATGGTGGGGAATGTATTAAGTTTATTTAGCAGTGCTACATGGTCGATTTTGTCGAAACACTTGGAGATGTCGGCATCTAGCACGTATTTGGCTTTATACCTAATCTCGTTGAATATTGCTTCGATTGCATCATGACATGACTTTCCGGCTCTGAATCCATAACTATTGGGTTCAAATCGCGCTTCCCATTCAGGCTCTAGTGCCATCTTGACGAGCGCTTGCAAGGCTCGGTCTTTCATTGTAGGTATACCTAGAGGTCGCTTCTCTTCCGTTCCCGGTTTTGGAATCCATACTCTCCGGGTCGGGCTGACCTTAGAACCAAGTTTTAAATTGTTTACTAACTTCAAACGAGCTGCTGGGGATAGGGATTTAATTCCATCCACTCCTGCTGTTTTTTTGCCAGTGTTATCTTGGGTAACTCTACGAACCGATAATGCTCTTGCTGACCAAGAATTCATCAACGTCTTTTGGAGTCTGCGTAATGCCTTTACATCACCACGTTGAGAGGCTTGATAGATTCTCTTTTGGAGCTTGTAAACTCGCCGCTCTAGCTTGCGCCAGTTAATCGAGCGCCATTCCACCGTAGTCTTTAAACTCGTTTTAGACATTTATACTCCTTACTTGAGTCTCTATCTTCCAAAACATCGTGAGTCTGTCTGCATATCCTGAACATTACTTCAGGCTTTGGCTTTTGACTCAATCTTTCCTACTCGCAGCATCCGGTTAGCACCTACTCAGTCATCAACCTGACTGAGAGCTTACGAGAGGTTACTTCGTTTCTGATAGCCATTGATAGAGTTTTTAGAGCGGTACTCTCCACCGGGTTTGGAGGAAGTGCTTGTTGGTCAACCAGGAATTGCCAACTCCCCATTATCCTTGCCCTGTTTGGGACTCCCAGCGTGTAAGCCTGATTCCGCTGGTTATTCCTGACGATGGTTAAACGTACCTTCGTATGCCTACTCATGAACTCTTGCTTGGTGATTGCCAGATTAGGCTTCCAGCATGGACACCTTTCACCCCCGCTTCAAGGATTGATGGCTAGTCGCTACCCTGGGGGACACAGTTCAGAACTGCGATCTGTGTGCTTTCACTCCTGCACCTGGAGGGTGGGACTTGAGCGGTTCTAGGATACTTTTCTCTCACCCACATGACTATCAAATTGTCAAGGTTCTTATGTTACTTGCGGGTAATCCTCTACCCATTTCAGGGCTAGTTTCTACCCAACGAATCGCACCCCTGGTCGAAAACCGTAAGAGTTTGGCTCAAACTTTGCCTCCCATTCCGGCTCTAACGCTAGCTTGACTAACGCTTGCAAAGCGCGGTCGTTTATTGTAGGTATTCCTAATGGTCTAGTTTCGGTTGTTCCGGGTTTGGGAATATTAACCCTACGAGTGGGTTTTGCCTTGCCTTCCAACTTTAACTTATCAACCAGGTTAGTACGTTGCTTTGGATTTAGCGATTTAACGCCATCCACACCAGCCGTATTTTTACCTTGGTTATCTTGTGTCACCCTACGTACCGCAATACACTTTGCAGACCAAGACCTAATCAGGGTCTTCTGAAGTTTGCGAACTGCTTTAACATCACCACGTTCACTCGCTTGGAATATGCGTTTTTGCAACTTAAAAGTCACCCGGTCTAGCTTTCGCCAGTTGATGTCTTTCCACTCCACCGTCTGATTGTTCAGCGTTTTAGATATATTCATTGCTACTTGTTCTATTCCGTTTGGAATTACCGTGTATCTGTCAGCATATCCACACCATTACAGTGAGGCATTCGCTTTTGATACAATCCCTCCCCCAGCCATCATTCGTTAGCTACTTACTGGTTATCGACCTGACCAGAGATAATTAGGGGTTACTTCGTTCCGATTACATATTTGATTGAGTCTTTAGCGTGATACTTTCCACCGGGTTTCTGAGCGGTGCTTATAAGTCGATCGTCTAACCGCTTATGCCCTATCCTTGCCTTTTGGCTTGGTGTTAATTAGCTTTTACCGTATTTTTCAACGGGTTTATGCCTTGTTTCAGCCAGTTACACCATTTTCGTTAACGGTGGTTCAGACGTATCTTTGCTTTCGCTACGCATGGACTCTTGCTCGACAGTTACCGGATTTGGCTTCTAGTAGTTCTGCCTTTTAACCCCGCTTTAGCTTAATGGTTGCTACCCATCTAACTAGGGGTTATGCTTTCACCTCTGCACTTGAGGGGAAGGATTTACCGCACGGCGGTTCACCTCCAAATGTAATCAGTTATCACCAGTCTTATCAACTGGGCTAACCGTCCCATAAGCGTTTCAACTTATTTTAGGTTAAACGAATCGCACATTACAAAAACAAAGTTAGACATTGTTGCGTCTCCTCTGATTGCTCGTAACGTTCGCTTCGCCAATGTTTTCAAGGCTTGTCATGTTGGCTGCACTTCCTTAACCCATTACAGATGTTTAACAACCAACGATAGGGCTACAAACTAGCGACGCATTTGTAGGTATCGTGACCTTGAAAACGTAGACGCTCGTTGCGTCTGAGGCTGGTCGTGTTCTGGCTTGTATCCCGCTTGCGTTAGTCGGACAGTCTACAAGCCCCTGCCTTTAGGCATGGGGTTCATGACGCTCTTTTCCGGTGTTTTGCTGTATTATATTACAACAAAGAGGACTACTCATGTTTGGCTGTCAACAAAATGTAATTCGGGCTGATTCAGATGTTCAAGCTATTCTTGAATACCTGTGTTCCGAAGCTGCCAAGCTTTCTAATTGCGGAACTTACTATGGCCGCCAGCTATACTTTAAAACTGGTAAAATCCCAAGCCGTGCTCAGTTGCACAAAGTTTTGGGGACTGAAAATCGGAACCGACACTATCAAGCGTTCTACTCTGATACTGCCCAACAAATATTGACGGGCGTAGCAGAGTCTTTTAAGTCATTTATGGGATTACTAAGAGCTTTTAAAAGTGGGGTAATTACGGAACGCCCGAAACTACCAAAATATCGTCAAGGCGGAAGGGCACTTGTGACATTTACAGGTAGGTCGGTAAAACTCAAAGATGGAATGTTGAGATTCCCCCTTGGAAGCAAGGTTAAAGCGTGGTTCGGCTTAGATGCGTTCTTTTTACCGATACCCTCTAATCTTGATTTTAAGTCGATTCGAGAGTATCGCATTCTTCCTCGTAACGGCTGTTTCTACCTAGAATTGGTCTACAAAGTAAACCAAATACAGGCAGATATAGACCCGACTAAGTGCTTAATGATTGACCACGGCGTAGATAACTGGCTAACTTGCGTGAGCAATGTCGGTACAAGTTTTATTGTTGATGGCAGGCATTTAAAATCGCTCAATCAGGGATACAACAAACGGGTGGCATTTCTGATGAAGGGAAAAGCCAATGAATTCTGGTCTAAAAGACTTGCCTGCTTAACAGAGAAACGTAACCGCCAAATGCGAGATGCCGTCAATAAGGCAGCAAGGAAGGTAATAAACCACAGCTTAAAAAATCGGATAGGAACGATTGTATGCGGCTGGAATAAGGGACAAAAAAAATCTGCCAATATGGGAAACACAACTAATCAAAAGTTTGTGCAAATCCCTACGGGCCGATTAAAAGATAGAATTGCTCAACTTTGTGAGCAGTACGGATTGAAATTTGTGGAAACGGAAGAATCTTATTCATCCAAAGCGTCGTTTGTTGATAATGATTCGCTACCTACATTCGGCGAAAAACCCGAAGGGTGGCTTCCAACTGGCAAACGAGTTAAGCGTGGTTTGTACAGAACAGCTCAAGGTTGGTTGATTAATGCAGATTGCAATGGTTGTGGGAACATTGGTAGAAAAGTAGCGATAATGCTTGGACTCGATCTAAGCGGAATCGGTAGGGGTGCTTTGTCAGCGCCTTTAAGACTTAAATTATGGTCTTAAGAATCCCCGCAGCTTCAGCGCGGGGAGTGTCAAATATTCTTCATCCAATGCTTGAACAGGTTTTCTTTAACCATACTTTGCCGCATAACTTCGAGCAAGTATTCCTGAGCTTGGTCTTGGCTTAACCTTTTGACTTCTTCGCGCAGCACTTGAAGTTTGAACTGCTGTTCCATGCTGAGGCTGGTTGTAGGCATATCCATAAATCGCTCCTCCAGTTTGCTGAGATTAATGCGAAATTGATCGGAATGACGTTTCGCAGGATTTGTTGTGTCTCCTACATTGTAAACTATCATAACATTCCCTTGACAATATGTCCAAAGTAGACATTTTGAAACTAATTTGTGTCGCAAAAGTACATCAAAGTGGGGGGAGCCTTATCATAAAAAGGCGTAAAGACAGGGAAGCCTAAGCCAAAGGAGCTAGTTCGTATGGATGCAATGGAGTTTTTTCAAAGCAGTGCTGGGGAATGGCGTTCTCAGCGCAGCACTCACCACCTCGCTTTCCGCCAAGCGGAGATTGGGGATTCAAATATTCAGGTAACGGCCCTGGGTGCGGATGACGCGCGAGTGGCCGATATTTGCAAGATGCACGAAGTCGATCCGAGCCGGGCTGCTGGGGGGGCTTTTGTGACTTGGCACGGCTCTATGGCGTGGGATAAGGATGATGAGAATCATAAAGGGTCTACCGTGTTCGCGATCGTCCCCGATCCTGATAATCCCCGGCAGGGGTTGATGTTGCGGGAACGGGGCTATGCGGAAATTGTGCCGGTGGCTGGCCGTTTTGAGATGGATGATGAGGATGGGCTGCTGCTGATTACCGAATACGAGACGATGAGTTCGATCGAGCGTTTCTGGTTTGCTAATCCGAACGTGCGGATGCGGACGAGTACCGTAAAACGCTTTGGCGGTTTCAGCACATCGACTTTTTGTACCGAAATTCGGGTGCAACCAGACTCGGATGCAACATCAGAAGCAGCAGGAGATCAAGTGGCCGGCAGCGAGTTTTATTCGGCTCTGGGTTGGTAATTTGGCTGTTGGATGTTGACTGCTGACTGCTGACTGTTGACTGCCCACTGCCCACTGCCCACTGCCCACTGCCCACTGACAACAGTCAACTGACAACAGTCAACAAATGTTACAGATTGTTGCAAAAATTCAGGAAAATCAGATTTAGATTGCGGGAATCCCCTAATCTGTATGTTGGTTAGTTGTATCCGTTTTGCTGGCAGCTCACGGTGTCAACTATTTCTGAAATTTGAGATAACGGAGATTTTAACGTGGCGCTTCCTTTATTAAGCTACGCCCCCAAGAGCCAAAACCAGCGCGTTGCTGGTTTTGAAGTAGGCGGCGACGAGCAGCCGAGAATTTTCACAACTGAAAATGTGCTCTCGCCTGGAGACATGGATAATTTGATTTGGGCTGCATATCGCCAGATTTACAGCGAACACCAAATCCTCAAGAGCAACCGCCAAAAGTCTTTGGAGTCGCAACTCAAGTTCGGCCAAATTACAGTGCGGGACTTTATTCGCGGTTTGGCAACTTCTGCTCCTTTCTTGGAGCGGAATTATCAAACTAACAGCAATTACCGGTTTGTAGAAATGTGCGTGCAGCGCGTTTTGGGCCGGGATGTGTACAGCGAACGCGAAAAGATTGCTTGGTCGATCGTGGTAGCTAATAAGGGGCCTCAAGGCTTTATTGACGAGTTGGTCAATAGCGAAGAGTACCTGGAAAAGTTCGGCTACGACACAGTACCTTACCAACAGCGCCGAATTTTGCCTCAGCGAGTTGGAGGGGACACTCCTTTCAACTTGAAGACGCCCCGCTACGGTGAGTACCACCGTTCGCAGCTTGGCTTCCCGCAAATCATCTGGCAGACAAGTGTCCGCCGTTTTGTTCCTCAAGAACAGCAGGCGAAGGCTGGCGATCCGTCGAACTATTTGGGTATGGCGCGCAGTATGCCCACGCCTGCTACTCCACCGCAGCGCGTGCCTCTGGCTAATATCAATATTGCCACGATGGTTCCTCGCCGCTAATTGATCCTGTCTGATGCAATTATTTGTGTCGGGCGATCAACTGAATCGATCGGCTTTTAGGCTGAGAGAGTTTTGAGTCTTGAGTTTTGAGGTTTGAGTTTTTTGATAAACTTGGAATCCAAAACTCGGGACTCATAATTTTTTTTATTAGGAAGAAGGAAGAAGGAAGAAGGAAGAAGGAAGAAGGAAGAGGGAAGAAGGAAGAGGGAAGAAGGAAGAAGGAAGAGGGAAGAAGGAAGAAGGAAGAAAAATAATTCGACCTTTTCCCATTGTTAACTATAAGTACATAGGTGCATTTATGCAGCCGCAATATAACGAAGGTGCTGGAAAACCATTGCGTCGCCATGCTCAACAGCTTCGTACCAAAGCCTTATACAGGTACGGTGCCGCAACAGGGTTGGTGTTGTTGCCACTGCTGGTATACGCGGTAGCACCTTTTGCTCCTTTATTTTTGGTCGCGGCTCTTTTGATAGCGGCATTAATCGCCCTTCCGTTGATTGAGGACGGGAAAACGTTTTGGAAGTCGTCTCAGAGATTTGACCAAGGGGCCTGTGGTGAAGAAAAGATTCAGCAAGTTTTGGAGTCCTTAATCCAATCTGGATGGATAGCTGAGTACAATTTAAGATTGCCGGAAGTAGGCGATATCGATGTGTGGCTGCGATCGCCTAAAGGAGTCAATTTTATCCTTGATGTGAAGTCTCACTCAACCGTAGTTCTGTTGGAGGGCGATGTGCTCAAGCGTCAATCTTACGACGGGAAATTGAGAGATTTTGAGAAAGATTTTCTGGCACAGATTGCCAAAGAAGTTACGGCTATCAAAAAAGCTAAGAAGTTAACCAAGGTCACTCCAGTAGTTGTATTTAGCGATGCCAAAGTGATTTTGAGCAACAAAAAGAAGATTAGGGGTGCTTACGTCATGGAACTGGGCAATCTGGTGTCAGGGTTGCAAGAACTCGATCGCACCTATAAAACTAGATAAGATGGGGACAAATGAGAACAACGGCTGCATCGATATGTTTGACATCAACAAATTTGCACAGAGCACTACCGTCCCAGACTTGCACTAGCATCTAAGTGATACTTGTGGTATTAAAAAAAATTAAAGTAGAAACAATATCCTGGAGGGAATGTTGAACAAAGCCATCAAGGTAGATAAAATTCTCAACGCCTGATGGCGGCTTGTCATAACAGCTTTGGCGACTGCTATACCAATTATCAAGTGTGAGATCGCAGGCGCAATATTTTTAACAAGGTGTTGAATTGATCGGGTAAAGGTGCGATCGCCTCTATTAATTCTCCTGTTACGGGATGCTGCAAAGTCAGCCGCCATGCGTGGAGGGCTTGTCCGGTTAAATTGACGCCGATCGAACGGTTAGAACTGTACATCGGGTCGCCGACAATGGGATGTTTTATCTCCGCTGTATGCACGCGAATTTGATGGGTGCGGCCGGTTTCTAATTGATAGTGCATTAAGCAATAGTTGCCGATTCTTTCTTTGATTGTCCAGTGAGTAACTGCGGGGCGACCGCCTTTTTCTACTGGTACTACTGCCATTTTTTTGCGGTCTGTGGGATGCCGCCCGATGGGTAGGTCTATTGTGCCTGTTTCGGTATTGGGAGCACCGTAAACTATGCCTAAATATTCGCGGCGGGCGGTTTTAGTTTTGAGTTGGGCTTGCAGATGTTGGTGAGCAATGTCGGTTTTGGCGATCGCGATCGCACCTGTTGTATCTTTGTCTAATCTGTGTACGATTCCCGGCCGCTGAACTCCGCCTATTTCTGCTAGGGGACAGTGGGCTAAGAGGGCGTTGACTAATGTACCGTCTTGGTGTCCGGCGGCTGGGTGGACGACTAATCCGGCTGGTTTGTTGATGATAATTAGGCTGTCATCTTCGTAGAGGATGTCGAGGGGAATTGCTTCGGCCTGCAACTTTGTGGGCTGGGCTTCAGGTAAAGTGAGGTGGATGCGATCGCCCGTTTTTACTGAGATTTTTTTCGAGGTGCAGGTTTCGTCGTTGACTTTGACATTGCCTTGTGATATGAGGCTTTGGATTCGCGATCGGGATAAGTCCGGTATCTGGTTTGACAGCCAAATATCTAATCGCTGATTGACATTACTGCGATCGAATTCCTCTGTATTTTCTACTGTGTAAATCTGTGCCGCAGTGTCTGTTTCTATCATTTACTTTTTACTAGGTTTTGCCAATTTTTGGGCTTACGCATGGGGGTGAGAAACCCGGTTTCTACGAGTTTTGCGACGAGTCACGGTAAATATAGGAATAAACCGGATTTCTGAGAGCATTAACTATCTTAATCATAACATCTGTGAGTTAGTTCGCGATCGCACGGGTAGCGAGAAACCGGGTTTTTTCACGGCAATACTTCGTTTCTGCCCGCAGACTGGGTAAAAAAACCGGTTTCTTTGGTCGGAGCGGTTAAGTCGTTTGAGTATAATCGTCTATTCTATCGACAATTGTCGCAGTGGCCGCAGCGCATTGATTTAGCTTCCTTGGCAAACCCAAAAGCTTGCAGCAAAAATTGCCACCTACACTCGCGATGTTTGAGATATTTTGCCATTTCTTCCGCTGCGCTAAAGTTGGGTTTTTCGCCTTTTTGCTGTGCGGATTTGTCGATCGCATAATTAAAAGGATCTTGCCATGTTAATTGTCCGCTGCTGTGGAGAATCGAAAGGGCGATCGTGCTTTCAGGAAATTCGCGGGAAACTGCTTCTATATCCCCTTTAACTGGCAGTTTTTGGGCTAATTGCTGAGCTTCTCGGTATTGCGATCGCAATTTATCTTGAAAAAATTCCTTTCTTTGTTTATCTTCGGGATAAAGCAAACCCGTCGGTTCGCTAATCAATGTCAGGGCGATCGCAGATTTGCCGTCGCGTCCGCCTCTACCAATTTCCTGAATGTATTCCGATAATAGCAAAGGTGCTTGATAATGAACAACCCACCGGACATCGGGCTTGTTAATTCCCATCCCGAATGCTGAGGTACAAGTTACGAATTTTAGCTCATTGTTCAGCCAAGCGTTTTCTATTTTTCGCCGTGATTCGGGACTTAAACCTGCATGATATGCTGCTGTTTCATAACCTGCTGCTTCCAACAAATCCGCCAAGCTTTCGCTATCTTTTCTCGTGCGGACATAGACTAAACCTGCTTGTTTTGGTCGAGCTTTAATAAAATTTAATAACTGCTGCTTGCGTCCTCTCGGCGTCCAGACTGTTTGCACTTGCAGGTGCAGATTAGAACGGTAGGGACTTAGCAAAAATGCTTCGGGTTGTTGCAGTTGCAAGACATTTTTGATTGTCTGCTGTGCTTCCGGGTTGGCGGTAGCGGTAAAAGCTGCGATCGCAATTTTACTATTTGCTGGTTTAGCTTTCAACAAAGCCGATCGCACTGTTCCCAAACGGCGGTAAGCTGGTCGAAAAGTATCACCCCACTGCACTAAACAGTGAGCTTCATCTAATATTAAACCGTTGATTTGGATTTGTGGCTGACTGATAATTTCCCAAACAGGTTTGCTGAGTAATGTTTCGGGAGATAGGTACAGCAATCTTAATTTATTTTGTTGCAGCGACTGCATAGTTTGTCGGCGCTGCGCTGTTGGCAATTGACTGTGGAGGAGGGAAGCGGGCAGATTGCGATCGCGCAATTCTTGTACTTGATTCTCCATCAGTGCGACTAACGGCGAAACTACCAACGTTAAGCCTGTTTGTAACAAAGCTGGCAGTTGAAAGCAGATTGATTTGCCGCCACCAGTCGGCATAATTATTATTGTATCTTTTCCCGCTAATAAACTACCGACGATTTCTCCTTGGGGCGGTCGAAAGTCGTCGTATCCCCAAATTTTTTGGAAGGCAGCGCGGGCTTGATTTAATGATGTTAGTTCTTGTTGGTCTTTCATTTGATTTATCCCCAAATCCGACGTAATGTGAGCAGTGCGTGCCCTACATAATTAAATTTTGTGTAAGTCCTGATGTACCAAGAAACGGGAGCATCTCATATTTGCAAAAACACTTCTTTCTTCTTCCTTCTGACTCTTTTCTCCTGGCTCCTGACTCCTGACTCCTAATTCCAATTGCGAGCTTTGCTGCTTTCATTGAGATGCTCCCCCAAGAAACAAGAAACCCAGAAACAAGAAACCGGGTGGCTGGTTTCATAGTATGCAAGTATCGAGCAGAATAAGTGTTAATTTAATAACAGTTAATAATTTTACTTTTTTAAGTATGAACGCAAGCACGTTAAGCGAAGTTTTCAGCTATCGGCAAAAGACTTGTGATCTTTTCGATACAGCGGGGGCCGTAGATGCGGTGCGCGAAGAGGGTTTTGCGCTGATTCCCGGTGTACTCAGTCCGTCGGAAGTGGCGCAAACAAAGGAAGCACTCGATCGCCTGCAACCCTTCGGACTCGATGGTAGCAGTTGGAGTGAATTGAACCAGCATTTTAAGTGCGTATTTAATCGCGATCGCCTGTGGCTTTCCTATGTCGATCGACCGGGTATAATTGAATTAGCCGAAGCATTAATGGGCAGCGATTGCCATATTATCGGCATGACTGCGTGGAAAAGCGGGCCCGGTTATGATGGTTGGCGCGTCCACGTCGATCAGGTGTTTGTACCCCTGCCCGAAAGCGTGTTTGCCGTTAGCGGAGCCCTCGAAGAGGATCGCACTTTTCAACTACCAGTATGGATTTGTACAGCCCATTTCTATCTCAGCGACATCGCAGAAGACCTCTGTCCTACCTACATTATTCCTGGTAGTCACAAATCTGGTCGAAAACCAGAACGCGGGGAAGAAACTTGGAACGGACACTCCCCAGAACCAGTTTTGTGCAAAGCAGGAGATGTGTTATTTTTCCGCAGTGAAATTTGGCACTCCGGCGGCAAAAATACGACAACAGATGGAACTCGCTACTTACTGCAAGTGCATTATTCCCACCGCAACATCGCGCAGAAATTTTCGCCTTGGCCGTGGCAGTTTAACCCCGAAATTATCGCTACCGCTACTGAACGGCAACTGCGGCTTTTAGGCAAACATCCTGAGTCAAATTACGGTTAAAATACATGGCTAATTTTGTTTGATTACCTGTATAGCAAGCCTTAGAAGAAATGTGAACACCATCTATTCTCTTCTATTCCTTTCTCTTTTCTTCTCTTTCTCTGTGTCCTCTGCGCCCTCTGCGGTTCATAAAAAAAAATATCTGTCACAAATCCATTAACATTATAAGGTCAAAGTTATTTGAGACTTGGAGTTTTGGATTTGAGATTATCATCCATTCTAGAGAATGGTAAATCTCCGAATATCTTGAGCAATCCAAAATCCAAAATCCAAAATCCAAAATCCCCTAAGACTCCTCGCCGTCTCGGCGGCCGAGCTCGTACACGCCGCCACCAATACAGGCGATCGTACCCATAGATACCGCCCAACCAGTACCCAGAGAAAATTCTACGCCCCAATTGCACAATCCGCCCACAATCAAAAAGGGCACAATGCTCAACAGCGAAGCGTAAAACGCATTTTGGGCTTCTCTGGCTTGGCGGGTTCTTTCAAACTCGGCTTCCGAGGTGTAGAGGGATCTCTCAGCAAAATTCATCCAGCGGTTGAGTTGCAGGATTACCCATTCTGTGAGGGGCGACAGGCCCCAGTACAGGGCCAAAGACCACAAGGACGCACCGGCGATCGCAGTTGCGTCTATGGCAAAACTAAAGGGAAAAATTTCAGTAAGCATTGCTTGAATGTTTGTGATGAATTTGAGATTTTGGATGTTATCCAAAATCCCCGAACTTAACTATAGTGTCAAGCAAAAGCTCGATCGAATTCAACCGCAGCACGAATTCCTCGGCGAATTTTTTTTATCACCCCTGGCTATTTACCCGGAAGCCTTGACACGGGTTTTGGATGGAGTAAGATACACGTTGTTGATAAACTGATTCGCGATCGCGGGTAGAGCTCAAAGCCAATCTTGCAGCGAATTGGCATAATTTACATCTTGCACCCTTCTCCGAAACGGGCTTTCCGGCCCGTTCCACAAACAATGATTTTTTTGTGGGTTGGGCCGGAAAGCCCGCCCCTGAAAGCTTTATTGACAAGGGTGCAAGATGTGAGCCTAACAGACAACGCACACTCGCACACACATTTAACTTTGAGCCGTGAAAAAAATCCTGCAAGACTCTAGAGGCCCGCTGACGGCAAAACGCTTTTTTCGTCTCAGACAGATGCTGCTGCTGGCACTTTCGATCGGCATTGTGTTGATCTGCCCTTATTTGCAGCAGCAGGTGGTCAAAGCTCAGTCAGGCTTACCAAGCAGAGTAGCGACGGGTAATTTGTGGCAAGAAGCTTCTTTTCCAGTCGAAAACTTTGAAACATACACTTCCCCCTTCGGCCCCCGTGGCGGGGATTTTCATTACGGGTTGGACTTGGCCGCCCCGGAAGGCAGCTATATCCGCAATTGGTGGGGCGGGCAAGTTGTGGAAGTTTGGGAAGATGGCCGATGCGGCACTGGTATGGTGGTGCGATCGGGAAATTGGGAACACATCTACTGTCACCTTAGAGGCCGAGTGCTAACGGCTAACGGCGGGCGTTATTATACCGATCGCGAAGGTACTTTGCAAATTTGGCAAGGTCAAACAGTGCCTGCGGGTGCGAGAATTGCCAGAGTTGGGATGACCGGCCGCACGAGTGGGCCTCACTTGCACTGGGGATTGAAGTACGGCGGCCGCTGGGTAGACCCGGCTTTGGTACTCCGGGAAATGTACTCCCAACAATCTTAATTTGTCAGTTGTCAGTTGACAGTTGACAGTTGTCAGTTGACAGTTCTTACCAATAATAAATTGTCCGGTTAAACGTCATTGCGACCGTAGAGAAGCAATCGCAGAAACATTGCGATTGCTTCGTTTCACTCCCTGCGGACATATCGTAAGTGATTAGGCGGACATGATATAACTAATGACCACTGACCACTGCCAACTGCCAACTGCCAACTGCCAACTGCCAACTGCCAACTGCCAACTGCCAACTGCCAACTGACTCTTTACGTTGGGGCTAACTCTTTTTTTGTCAACTCGGTGTACCGAGCTACAATTTGGCGGAATTCGTCGCCGTCGATCGTTTCTTCATCCAACAGCGCTTCGACAAGTTTGTCTACCAAAGCGCGGTTTTCGCGGATAATTCGGCGAGCTTCTTCGTAGCACTCAAAGGCAATTTCCCGGACTTGGCGATCGATCTTGATTGCCATGTCTTCGGAATACTCACTTCGGGAATTCCAGTTCTGCCCCAAAAACACCTCATTGTTCTGACTTTCAAAAGCCACAGGCCCCAAATCCGACATTCCATAAAGCGTTACCATCTTCCTAGCGAGGCTGGTGACTTGTTTGATATCCTCGCTGGCACCCAGAGTTACTTCGGCAGCGCCGTAAATTTCAGCCTCCGCCGCCCTTCCCCCCAAAGCTACTGTAATCCGGCTTAACAGCCAAGCCCGACTCATCAAACCTTCGCTGTCGATCATTTCGTCGTCGTACACATAGCTAACAAAGCCTGCGATGCCGCCGGAACGGGGGATAATCGTCACTTTATCTATTGGGTCAGTATTTTTGAGCATCGTCCCGACTAGGGCGTGTCCGATTTCGTGGTATGCTACCATCCACTTTTTCTTGCTGTCCAGCAGCGGGTTAAGGGTAAGCCCGATCGTGATCCGGTCGATCGCGTCGTGAACTTCTAGATTAGTAATAGTGTCTTTGCGACGCCTCGCAGTGAGAATAGCTGCTTCGTTGAGCAAGTTTGCCAAGTCGGCGCCGGAAAAGCCGGGAGTGCGGCGGGCGATCGTGTCTAGGGCAACTTCTGGGTCGAGTTTTTTGTTGCGCGCGTGAACTTGCAAAATCCCTAAACGCCCTTTGTAACTGGGTAAATCTACCGTTACTTGTCGATCGAACCTGCCGGGCCGCAGCAGGGCGGTATCGAGCACGTCGGGCCGGTTAGTAGCTGCAATCACAATCACGCCGCTGTTACCCTCAAAGCCGTCCATTTCTGTCAGCAACTGGTTGAGAGTTTGTTCCCGTTCGTCGTTGCCGCCGCCGATACCAGCGCCGCGCTGCCTTCCTACGGCGTCTATTTCGTCGATGAAGACGATGCAGGGCGAATTTTCTTTAGCTTTCTTGAACAAGTCGCGGACGCGGGAGGCGCCAACTCCGACAAACATTTCGACAAATTCCGAACCGGAGATGCTGAAGAAGGGGACGGCTGCTTCGCCTGCGATGGCTTTTGCCAGCATTGTTTTGCCGGTTCCTGGAGGCCCGATTAACAGAACTCCTCTGGGAATTTTGGCGCCGATGGCGTTGAAGCGTTCGGGTTTTTTGAGGAAGGTTACGACTTCTTGCAGTTCTTCTTTAGCTTCTTCGATGCCTGCTACGTCGTCGAACATCACGCCGGTTTTGGCTTCCATTTGGAAACGGGCTCTGGATTTGCCGAAGTTCATGGCATTTCCTTGAGATTGGGTCGATCGGCGCAGGATTGCCATCAGCACTGCCAACACTGCAAAAATCACTAGCAAGTTTACTACTAAACTGACTGCGGCGGCGTTGTCGGCTGTTTGTTTAACTTCAAAGTCAATTTTTTTGGCGCGGATTTGCGAGTACAGTTCTCGGTTGTTGTAGTCGAACAGACTAACTGATTGGGTTAGATCGCTTTTTTGATTTTTCAGCTTAACCTTGGCAGTTTTTTGAGTTTCGTCTACTTCGATTTTACTGACTTGCCCTTTTTCTATGTTGTCGATCAGTTGGCTGTAACTCATGGTGTTTGGCGCGCTGTCGGCAAACACCGGGGTCGAGAGCAATATTCCTTGAGAAATCACCAAACTGCCCAGGATGCGCCAAAGATTCCGTCCTGGAATTGATTTTTTAGGATTCTGGCTCGACTTGTCTTTGTTTACAGCTAGATGCCCCAGCCATGCGTGTTTCCAAGAATTTTTCATATTGCTTTGCCCAAGGTTGAAGACTGCCAAGATTGACCGCTTGTGGTTTGCTACGTTCATTTATTTTAACAAGATGGCGGGTGTTGAATGGGTTTATCTCTCGCGGGCATCTTAAGATGCCCCTCAAGAGGGGGGGTTTTGAATCCACGGCTTCCTCAAGAAACCGGGTTTTTTACGTAATCTGCGGGCTATAACCAAGGATTTTGCTCAAAAAACCCGGTTTCTGGGCCCCCTTCACTGAACTTACCCACGCATCCTCAAGAAACCGGGTTTTTTATGTAATCTGCGGGCTATAACCAAGGATTTTGCTCAAAAAACCCGGTTTCTGGGCTCCGTCGGTAAATCTCAAATCTCAAATCTCAAATCTCAAATCGATGGATTTTGCTCAAAAAACCCGGTTTCTGGGTTCCGTCGGTAAATCTCAAATCTCAAATCTCAAATCGATTGACAGTTGCCGATTGAACTTGCTATCTTAAGCATAGTCGTAATGAGTACGCTTTAGTCAAGCAGTTATTGTTTTTAAGCTTTATGGTAAAAATTGTCGGCATTGGTGGAAGTTTGCGGGCTGGCTCCTACAGCCAGTTAGCGTTGAAGGTGGCAGCAGAACGGGCCGAGGCCCTGGGCGCGGAAGTTGAAATATTGGATTTGCGATCGCTCAATCTGCCCTTCTGCGACGGTGAGAATGATTATCTCGATTACCCGGATGTGGAAAAGCTGCGAAATGCGGTTAAGCAAGCCGACGGCTTGATTTTGGCAACGCCGGAGTATCACGGTAGCGTCAGCGGTGCTCTCAAGAATGCCCTGGATTTGATGAGTTTTGAGCATTTGGACGGGAAAGTTGCGGGTGCGATTAGCGTTTTGGGAGGGCAAGTTAACAGCAACGCACTCAACGATTTGCGAACCATTTTGAGATGGGTGCACGCTTGGGTAATTCCCGAACAAATTGCGATCGGACAAGCTTGGAAAGCTTTTAGTCCTGATGGTAAATTATTGGATGAGAAACTGTCTGAAAGGTTCGACGAATTTGCTCGGAGTTTAGTAGAAAATACGCGGAAATTGCGAGGAATTCCGTAATTGTATTTCAGGAAAAACGCACTCTTGGACGCAACTGGCATATTATTCGGATGCGTCAGTTGCCATAATTGCTCGATTTGAAGAGGTTTTTTCTCTAGTAGAGCACCCTACAAGCTGTCATACTAACTGTTAACAGTCAACAGTCAACAGTCAACAGTCAACAGTCAACAGTCAACAGTCAACTGACTTCAAAATGGCATATCGATCATGTCTCCGAAAGGATGGGGTACGTCGATCGGCATTCTTCCGGGTTTTGACTCATATTTGTCTATCCACTTTTTGGCCAATTCCAAAGCTTCCTCCTCAGTCTTGGCATTTTGGACGGCGACGTGGCGGTTGCCGTGGCTATCCCAAACCTCGACGTAGAAGACTTTCTGGGATTGAATAATCCAACCTTTATAAGTGTCTGCTGGTTCCATAGTTAGAATCCTAAAATAATCGGGGGGGAGTTCCACAGGCGAGCTAATTGTAAATATTGCCCTGCATAAAATGAATTTTACGGGGGTTTCTATAGTATTTTTGGAAAAAAGTCAGTTTTACGGTTAACCTCATGACCCGACTCCTGAAGCAATTATTTAACTGGAGAAAATATCTCCAACCTTTAGCCGCGGCGATCGCGATCGCCCTAATCGCATCCCAGATGGCGGTATTGCCGGCATTGGCGACTGGCGTTTACGAAATACCGGTGTTGTCGGCGGGCGATCGAACTTGGGTGTTCGACAAAGGCGACGTGCTCAGCCGCAGCAGCGAAAGCAATATCAGCAGCGTGCTCGACAACCTGGAAAACAAAACAGGGAAACAAGTCCGATTTGTCACCATCCACCGCTTAGACTACGGCGAAACGACAGCCACTTTCACCGACCAACTGTTTGAACAGTGGTTTCCCGCAAAAGAAGACCAGACTAATCAAATTTTACTCGTTCTCGACACTGTTACCAACAGTGCGGCAATTCGGACGGGGGAAGGGGTGAAATCCCTGCTAACCGATGAAATTGCCCAGAGTGTGGCTGGGGAAACCGTGCAAGTGCCGCTGCGGGAAGCCAATAAATACAACGAGGCATTTGCGGCTGCAAGTACGCGCATTGCAACTGTTTTGTCGGGCGAACCCGATCCGGGTGCTCCTGAAGTTGTTGACAACATTCAAGTTGAAGGCACGTTTAAAAAAGCTGAAGAAACAGACCAAGGTAATGCCACAGTTGTTGTGGTTGTGCTGTTGGTATTGGCGACAGTGATTCCGATGGTGACTTATTTCTGGTATCAAGGTTTTTCGTAATCGGTGCTGCTAAGTCCGATAAGTTGCCATTTTGTCCAGAAATTCTGGCAGGGCTGCACTAATCTTGAACGTATTCTCGATCGCTCAACAATGCAATTTCGGCCCGTACAAATTCCCGTCCCAGATAAGCCGCGTGATCTAACATTGTCACCGGGCTGGGGCGGGTTTCTTCTAGGATTTTGACACAAAGTTCTTTGGCGGTTCTGCCGGTAAAAAGTGTGACCTCTGTGCGTTCTACTTTGCCACGGGCGGGGATGGGTTTACCAGTTTCGGGATCGATGGCGAGGCCTCGATCGTCGATGATGTTGGTGAAATGTTTGGCACAGATTAAGCTGGTTTCGCGATCGAGATAAATGATGAAGTAGCCGCCCGGATCGAGGTCGATGTGGCGTTTGGATAGCTTGTCATCGATTGCGGTGAGGTTTTCCAAGGTTTGACTCATGGTTCGTGAAAAAAAGTAAACAATAGCTGTGATTTGTTCTGCTATTTCTAGTTTAGTCGGCTGCGGGACAAGTTTGGCAGGTTGGTTGGTTGAATGCGGGGGAAGTTTCGGGCGATCGACAATTCCTGCAATTTGCCGATCGCTCCTATGCTACAGTCGATCGGGCTCGACCGAGAAATTGATGAGTGAACTTAAGACGCGATCGCTGTTAGATCCCCGACTTCTTGAAGAAGTCGGGGATCTGGGAATTCTGTTTTTTTAGCCGTTGCTCACTTATCTATGATGCAAAATCGGTTATTATTGTATAGATGATTTGTTTGTGTTAAAGCTGAGCCAAAATGAAATTTATAGATTTGTTTTCAGGAATAGGAGGTTTCAGACAAGGGTTTGAAAAAATAGGCTTTGAATGCGTTTTTTCCTGCGAGATTAACAGCAAATGCCGACAAGTTTACACGGAGAACTTCGGTGAGGTTCCTTTTGGAGATATCAGTAAAATTAATCCCGTCGAGTTAGAAGACTTTGATGTTTTAGTCGCCGGGTTTCCGTGCCAACCTTTTAGCATCTGTGGCAAAAAGCTAGGTTTTGAAGATACTAGAGGGACGCTATTTTTTGATATTTGTAAAATTATCAAAATAAAGCAACCTCAAGTAGTTGTTCTCGAAAATGTCAAGCACTTAATCCATCACGACAAGGGAAATACATTAAAAGTAATTATTGCTAGTCTTAGAGAGTTGGGGTACAGCGTGAATTACAAAATGCTGAATGCTAAAGACTTTGGAATAGCTCAACATCGTGAAAGAATATTTATTATTGCAACTAAAGGTAAAGAATTCAATTTTTCTCGACTTAAAAGTAAGTTTCCTCCGCAACTCAGGGAATTTCTAGACGAGACAGGGGATTTTGAAATATTGGACAAATCAGAGTATACTTTAATTGATTATCCGAGAAAGCAAGATTCGGGACTTTTGTTTGTAGGTTACAGAAATAAAGGTACTTGGAAAACTGGCGTGAGGCCCAATACAGAACATTTATCGAGAGTTCACAGACAGCCTAATCGCATTTATTCGGTAGATGGAGTGCATCCGACTATTCCTTCGCAAGAAACCTCTGGCAGGTTTTTTATCTACATTCCTGAGCAAGATATGGTGAGAAAATTGACGCTGAAGGAATGTTACCGTCTTATGGGTTTTCCTGAAGATTTTAAGAGTTATCCGAGTGCGGGGGAAAGTTACAAGCAAATTGGGAATTCGGTTTGTGTACCGGTGGTGGAGGCGATCGCGCAAGAAATATTAAGTCAAAATTTATTGTCAAATGAGCCAAATGAACCACAAAGAAAAACTGAAGAATATATACAGCTTGTCCTTTTCAATTGCTGATATCAAGGATATTCCTCAACAATACCTTGAATATATTTTACTAATTGGTGAACAAGCATACAAACAAAAGGGCGTCTATACCGTCTTGGTTTCTCTTCTAACTCACAAGTCTTTATTCCCTAAACAGGACATCAGAAAACATCAGAGTAGTATGCCGGGTGGTTTTTCGGGAAGAACTATTGACACTCTATATATTACACCTACATTAAAAGAACTGGGACTTCCCTCTATGGCTGAAAGCGGTTGGCTCACCAGGTCTTTAGAACAACCGTACCCGTACAATTTAGACTACCAGGGCAAAATAAGCAACAAGGCAGTAAAAAAAGCATTTTTAAATATAATTGATTATGTTGAAAGCAGACCTGAACAGGTAGATAATGTGCTGCGCTTGATCTTGAATAAAGTTATTGAAGTACAAGCTAAAAATAGTGTAAACGTAGCCCAATTAGTTAATCCTGACACTCTGAACATACTGAGTATAGTTTCTTGTCTGGAGGAGCATTTTTTTACTAAATATAAAGTTCGCGGTGGCTCAAAGTTGCCTGTTCTGGCTATCTATACCACGTACAAGTCTCTTCTGGCAGAAGTGAAAAGATATGAAAACTGTACTTTAGCACCTTTAGGGAGTCACACATCATCTGACTTGACTTCAAGAAGTTCAGGCGACATAGAAGTATTTGACGAACAAGGGCAAATCTGTGAAGCTATTGAAGTAAAGCTCGATCGGGAAATTGACTTAACAATTGTGCGAATAGCTTATGAAAAAATTATCAGGTTTAATCCCAAAAGATACTATATACTTTCGTGTAAGGATATTAAAGCCTCTGAGATTAACGAAATAAACAACATAATATCTCAAGTTAGAGAAGAGCATGGCTGTCAAATAATAATTAATGGAGTCATTCCCACGATTCAATATTACTTAAGATTAATTTCTTTAGAAAACTTTGTGACAAATTACTCTAATCTGGTCATTGTTGATACAGAGTTGCAGCCTATTCACAAGATCAAGTGGAATGAATTAATTGAAAAACTGGGTGTTGGGTAGATGGTGCTATAGTATTATCGGGTAATTTCTCAAACTCGGATTCAGTCCGAGAAGATTTAGTGGTCATATTTTATTAAAACACAGCCTAATGCTCTGCAATTGGGTAAGGTGGGCAAGGCCCACCCTACATTATTAGGACTCTTCATCCCGACTGCAAACAAGTATTAAGCTGGAACTTGGATTCTTTCAGTGCCGGCAAGTTCAAAGGCTGCGTGAATAGCCTTCAAAGCAGTTACGGCTTGCTCTTCATCCACAACGCAGCTAATTTTAATCTCGGAAGTGGCAATCATTTGAATGTTGATTTGCTGCCGGGAAAGCGCTTCAAACATCTTTGCCGCTACTCCCGGATGCGCTACCATCCCGGAACCGACAACGCTAACTTTGGCAATTTGTGTATCGACTACTACTTCCCCCCATCCGAATTCTGGGGCGGCTTTTTCGAGGACTATTTTAGCAGCTTCGGCGTCAATTTGTGCGACGGTAAATGCAATGTCGCGAGTTAAGATGCCGTCGATATTGTGGCAGCGCTGCGACTGAATGATCGTGTCTACGCTGATATTTTCCTCGGCTAAAAGTCCGAACAGTTTTGCTGCTACTCCGGGGCGATCGGGCAATTGGCGAATTGCTAGACGCGCTTGATTGAGATCCAACGCAACGGCGCGGACTGCGGGCGGTTTGTGGGATGATGAACGCAGCCCAACAGGGGAGTTGGCGACATCAAATGCTTTGCAGAGTTCGGCAACAGCCCGATCGCAATCTTCGGCATCGATCGCACAACTAACTTTAACCTCGGATGTAGAAATCATTTGAATGTTAATTCCCGCATCCGCTAAAGTCTTAAACATCTGCGCCGCTACCCTCGGACGACCGATCATTCCCGCACCCGCAATGCTAACTTTAGCTATTGGCCGCTCTTCTGCTTTCACTTCCGGTTCTCCCAATTCTGGGCGAGAATTCTTGCCGAGGGCGGGGATAATTGCATCTGCAACGGCAGTAGCTTGTTGCAGAGATTTTCGCGTCACGGTGAAGGCAATATCGTTAGTATTTCCTTCATGAATTGACTGAATAATTAAGTCTACATCGAGGTTTTGTTGCGCGATCGCACCAAACAACCGCGCTGCTACGCCGGGGCGATCGGGCAAACGCAGTAGCGACACCCCCGCCTGATCCAAGTCAAATTCCACCGCATCGACGGCTTTTGCGAGCTCCAAGCCCTCCAAAGGCCGGGGTTGCGGGGGTGGGGACACTACACGGGTACCGGGGGCGTCACTCCAGCTAGAAAGCACTACTAGGGGCACGCCGTAATTCTTGGCAATTTCTACCGCGCGCGGGTGGAGGACTTTTGCGCCCAAACTCGCCAATTCCAGCATTTCGTCGCAAGTGATTTCGTCCATCAATTGCGCGTCGGCAACCAAGCGCGGATCTGTAGTCAGAATTCCGGGCACGTCGGTATAAATTTCGCACCTGTCGGCCCGCAGCGCTGCAGCGAGGGCGACTGCTGTGGTGTCGGAACCGCCACGCCCCAAGGTGGTAATTTCCAATTCTCCGGCATCGGCGATACCTTGGAACCCCGCAACCACAACGACTTTACCGCTTTTTAACTGGCTTTCAAGCCGATTGGGATCGATTCGCAAAATTCGGGCGCGGGTGTGGGCGGCTTCGGTGACAATGCCGACTTGGGCGCCGGTGAGGGAAATGGCGGGCTGTCCCATTTCCTGCAATGCCATGCTCAAAAGTGCGATCGAGACTTGTTCCCCAGTGGAGAGCAACATATCCATTTCCCGCTTGTTGGGATTTGGGGAAATTTCCTTGGCGAGTTTAACTAAACCGTCGGTGGTTTTGCCCATCGCTGAAAGTACGACAACCAGAGAGTTGCCGAGCTGTGCTGTTTTTACAACTCGTCGGGCTACTTCCAAAATGCGATCGACTGTACCAACCGAGGTTCCGCCATATTTCTGAACAATTAGTGCCATAGGACTTACACAAAAAGTGATGCAATGCTTAAGTTAATATACGCAAATTTTTGATAATAACCGATGAATGTTTATATCGTTTCTGAGGAGGCTGCTAGGCGATCGGGTTTTTACCGCACATGATATTCCTAGGGACACTGAATTGCCGTGTCCCTACCGGAACCTGCGACTGATGGGAATTTAGATTTTTGATTAAAGAATTGAAGAATTGCCAATGACTTAGGAAGAACCCAATCCCGATAATCATCAGTCATCCCCAATCTAACATCTAAAATCTCAAATCTAAAATCGAATTACTCGCCTTCTAACTCTCGCAAACGCGCTTCCAAAGCTTGAATTCGCAACTCAGCTTCTATGCGCCTTTGTCGTTCTCGTTCTGCCACTAATTCGGCTTGTTCTGCCCGTTCCTCGGCCGCCGGCAGCAAATTCCCGGAAGCATCCCACCAGCGCAGCCAAGGCAGTTCTACCCCCTGATAAACCCCTTGCCAAATGCCTAATTCCACTCCTATTTGTGCGATCGGGTAATGTCCGCGCTGATTTTGTGGGACTAACTCGAAGCGATCCTCTACCAAATGATACACTTCAACTTGTGCTTTGGTGACTTCATAAATGCCGTAAAAAGCAGGCCGAATTATCCGCTCGTAAATCCAGAATTTGCCCTGGCGAGGAGTCCTATCTCTTTCTTCACTGCCATCACCAGAAACAAATTCAAGTACAATCAGAGGCGGAATTAATTCCCGCCACATTACATAGGAGCGACGCAGATTTCCGTCAAGAGTTGGCGGCACGTCTGGCACGTAAAACCAATCAGGTGCTTCGGCTCCTCTTTCTGGCGGTTCCGGGGGTTGGGCTACCCGCCAATAAATACCGGAATCTTGACCGATGCAGTATTGCCCGTCGGGATGAACTTGGTCTAAAATTGGTCTAATTGATGTTGTTAACAGGATGCTTTGAGGGTGTTCTTGAAAGTTTTTCACAAAAGTACCGTCGGAGTCGGGTAATTGAGTGTGGTCTGGGAAATCTGTAAAATCTGTTACTAAAAGTTCGGGTTTTTCGGTGACACTCATGTTGACCTCTTGAATGTTTAAAGATTATACTTATAATTAGTGACTTAGAGATTAATTATGCTATTATGTCGTGGCAAACCTCCGATTGCTATATAGTGATTTTAATATGTAGGGTGCGTCGCTGCGACCTTTTAAATGGAACTTGGAGATTGTTGGTGGCGACGCACCTTACTTACTACAAGATTGTGTGTACCGCACATACATGGAATATGCTGTATCATTGGGGAATCAGAGATTAATTATGCTATTAGGTCATTGGAAACCTCCGATTGCTATATAGAAAATTTTCAGAAATATGAGTCAGTACAAGTTAATTATTTTCGACTTCGACGGCACTTTGGCAATTACTCACAAAGCTATTGTATTTTGCTTTACCAAAACTTTTGAAAGTTTCAATATTACCCCGCCTGCTGCTGATACTATTATAGGTACGATCGGCATCAATTTACCAAATAGTTTTAAAATCCTCCATCCGGCGATCGCGGAAAGCGCAATTCCTGAATGGGTTGAAACTTACCGCTCTTATTATCGGACGGAAGGTGAAAAGCAGGTAGAGTTATTTACCGGGACAAAGCAAGTGTTGCAGTTGGCGCGTCAGTCGGGATTGAGCCTGGGAGTTTTCAGCAATAAACACGTTAGTTTTGTTGATTTGTTACTGCAAAAACTGAAAATTCACAGTTTGTTTGATTTAATTTTAGGTGACAACGGAGAAATAATTATGAAACCAAACCCGACTGTTTTTCACTCGATTATTAAACCGCTGTTCCCGGAGTTGGATAACAGTCAAATTTTAATGGTTGGCGATACAGCGATTGATTTGCTGTTTGCTAAAAATGCTGGGATAGATGTTTGTTGGGCGGCTTACGGATATGGCGATCGCGCTCAGTGTCTTGCCCTAGAACCGACTTTCGCGATCGACGATATTTCAGAACTTGCTGTGTTCGTTCAAAATTAATTTTTCCTCGGTTTGTTTTAGAGAAGAGTTTGACTCATTTAACTATAAAGTATTTAATTATTTTTTTTACTAGAGCCGGATGAGGTAGGTTTTATTTAAGTGCAAAAATAAATAACCGAACTTGTAAGTAGCCCAAAATCTGCCAAGTAAACTATACCAGAGATAGAGTTATCGCGGGAACAACTATTATAAATTAACAACTAGGATTCCTTTGAAGGTAGAAGGCACAAGGCAGAAGGCAGAAGGAAAAAAAAACGAGGTAAGCCAGATTTTTTTTATGTAGAATTTACCGCCAAAATTCTGCATGATAGCCTTTTAACTTCAGCCTTCGGAAAACAGACAATTTTGTTAAAATCTAGGGTGTGCTGGCAGTCGGTATCTACAATAAACTCAATTTATAGAAACTCATGCAGATAGATATAAGCATTCCTTCTGAAACGCTATCGCCGACTCGTACTGGCGGCACACCGAATTTAATAGAAGAAGTCTGGAGGCTGTACGATCGCGCCCTGGCAGCTACCAGCAACGGCATCGCGATCGCGGACGCTACCCGGCCGGACAAGCCTATAGTCTACTGTAACGGGGCTTTCGAGCGGATTACAGGCTACAATCGCAGCGAAATAATCGGGCAGAATTGCCGCTTCCTGCAAGGCCCGGATACCGATGGCGCTGCCGTCGATCAAATCCGCGTGGCCCTGAAAGAACAGCATGACTGCAAAGTAGTTCTGAAAAACTACCGCAAAGACGGCACCGCCTTCTGGAACGAACTCACCATCTCGCCGGTGCGCGACAGCAGCGGACTCGTTACCCACTTCATCGGCGTCCAATCTGATATCACCGATCGTAAACAAGCAGAAGAAGCCCTCAAACAAGCCGAGGCAAAATACCGCAGCATCTTTGAAAACGCCACCGAAGGAATATTTCAAACCGCCCCAGACGGGGGCTACCTCAGCGCCAACCAGGCACTCGCCCGAATGTACGGCTACGATTCCCCGTCAGAACTCATCGCAAAATGTTCGGCGAAAAACCTTTACACCGATCGCACCCGTCGCGCTTCCTTCATGGCAGAAATCAGCAAAAACGGCTCCCTGAAAGAGTTTGAGTCCTGCGTCCGGCGCAAAGACGGCAGCACTACCTGGATCTCGGAAAACGTGCGCGAAGTTCGCGACGAAAACGGCGAACTCCTTTACTACGAAGGAACCGTCGCCGAAATCGCCGATCGCAAGCGCGCCGAAGCAGCCCTGCGAAATCAAGAATACTGGCTCAAAACCGCGATCAACGCCGTCCCCGACGCGATTAACCTCACAGACAGCGAGGGGCGCTGGCTGATTGCCAACGACTGCGCCCTCCAACTTTTGGGCTGGGAAACCGCAGACTACCAGGGTAAAACTACTGCCGAACTCGCTGCCGCCGCCGATCCGAGAGTTAGAGAAATCCTGCTAACTTGGCAGGAAACCGACGAAACCACCTGGCAAGCAGGTACTCTTACCTCCAGCCGCCAAATTGTTTCCTTGCCCACAGGCGGCAGCAATTTGTTTGAAGTGCGGAAAGTGCCACTGTTCAACCCCGACGGTTCGCGCAAAGGTTTGGCAGTGGCGGGGCGGGACATCACGCAGGAAGTGGAAGCGGATGCAGCTTTGCGAGACAGCGAACAGCGGTTTCGGGCAATTTTTGAACGCGCTGCGATCGGCATGGTAGTCGCTACCCTCGAAGGTGTTGCGATCGCCACTAATCCGGCATTTCAAGCTATGCTGGGGAGCTCGGAAGCTCAACTGCGGGGTGTCGGCCTCGACGACTGCGCGCACCCGGAAGACGCACCAACTTCGCGCGAGTTGCGCCAACAGTTGGTCGCGGGCTCCCGCGAAGCTTACCAAATCGAGAAGCGCTACCTCCGCCAAGACGGCAGCATCAGGTGGGGACGCCTCAGCGCCTCTGTCATCGACAGCAGTCAGGGAACGCCACAGTTTATTTTGCAAATGGTAGAGGATATTACCGATCGCAAACAAGCCGAGTCAGCTTTGTTCCAAAATGAGGCTAAGTGGCGATCGCTAATTCTCAACAGTTCCGACATCATTACTATTCTCGACGCCAGCGGTCGCATTGTTTACGAAAGCCCTTCTGTAGAAAGAGTTTTAGGCTACGAACCCGATGAAGTCGCCGGTCAAATTGCTCTCGATTTGATCCACCCTGACGACCTGCCCTCGGTGATGTCCGACGGCGAAAAACTGATCGCAAATCCAGGCGATCCGATCGCCCTAGAAGGTCGGTTCCGGCGCGCTGACGGTTCTTGGTGTTTTCTCGAAGGTGTCGGCATCAACTTGCTAGCAGACCCCGCTGTGAAAGGAATTGTGATCAACTCCCGCGACATGACGGCGCGCAGGCAAGCAGAGTACCGCCTCAGCAAAATCAACGAGTGCTTTTTGGGATTCACCACCGACGCCACTGATAACATCCAGCGCCTGACATCCTTAGCCGGCGAGCTTTTGGGCGGAAGCTGCGCCATCTACAGCCGCGTCGGTGACGGTCTGCTGCGCGCGATCGGGACTTGGCAAGCGCCGCCGGACTACCCGCTAGTCGATCGCGCCGAGGGCCACATCTGCACCGACGTATGCAGCAAAGGAAGCGATCGGGCTGTTGCCATTCCTGATTTGCAGAACACGATCTACGCCCAAACCGATCCCGCTGTCATCCGCTACCAACTGCGAAGCTATCTGGGACAAGCAGTGCGGCGGGGCGACGATTACGTGGGTGCGGTGTGCGTTGTCAACACTGAGTCGATCGCGCCCACAGAAGCCGACTGCAAGCTGATCGGAATTATTGCCGGGGCGATCGGAGTTGAGGAAGAACGGGCCGCCGCCGCCGATCGCGATCGGCAAAAATCCCAAGAATTGCAAACCGCTTTGAGCGACTTGCAGCAAACTCAAATGCAGTTAGTACAAACCGAAAAAATGTCTTCCCTCGGACAGGTGTTAGCAGGAATTGCCCACGAAATTAACAACCCAGTTGGCTTTGTCGCCGGCAACCTCTGCCACGTCCGAGGCTACGTTCTCGACTTGTTAGAAATCGTGCAAGTCTATCAAGAAGAGTACCCAAATCCCCCAGCAAAACTTCAGCAACAAGCCGATGATATAGACTTAGAATTTCTAGCAGAAGACCTGCCCAAATTGCTCAATTCGATGCAGACCGGATGCGAGCGCATTGTAGAAATTATTCAAACTCTCCGAAATTTCTCGCGGGCGGACGAAGCGAAAATCAAGACTGCCGACATTCACGAAGGTTTAGAAAGTACCTTGTTAATGTTGAACACCCGGCTGAAAGCCAAGGCCAACTGGCAGGGCATTAAAGTGATTAAAGAATACGGAGAACTGCCCCAAATAAACTGTCATCCCGGACTCTTAAATCAGGTATTTATGAATGTATTGGCAAATGCGATCGACGCCTTGGAAGAAAGCTGCTGCCAAGCACAAGACACCGGAAATACTATCTTTCCTACTATTACCATTCAAACTGAAACGATTGATGACAAGTGCATTTTAATTCGGATTAAAGACAACGGTCAGGGCATTCCCGAAGATCAGATTGTTCGTTTATTTGACCCGTTTTTTACCACAAAACCCGTAGGTAAAGGCACAGGTTTGGGTTTATCAATTTCGCACCAAATTGTCGTTGAAAAACACAACGGCAAATTGCAGTGCCTCTCCGAACCCGGTAAAGGTACTGAATTTATCATCGAAATTCCAATTAAGTAGAAGGGGGAGCATCTCATATTTGCAAAAACACTTCTTTCTTCTTCCTTATGACTCTTTTCTCCTGGCTCCTGACTCCTGACTCCTAATTCCAATTTCGAGCTTTGCTGCAAAAGTGAGATGCTCCCGTAGAAGGAATCAGGAACAGTCCTGGACGCAGTACGATATCCAGAAACCGCGTTTTTTGGAAAAACCCGGTTTCTTTTGGCTGCAACGTGGGTATCTTGTATGGTGCGTCGCTACCAGATTTTCTATTTTAATTGCAGATGGGAGGGTAGCGACGCACCATACGGTATCTATTTATTCTGGAAATTAAAAACTAAACTGAGTCCGCAAATTCCCCACAAAAATTGTCGGGTTGTTATCGAAATTATTAGCATTCCAGATCGCATAAAATGCCGGTACGAGCGAAATATTCTCGGTGACAGGCAAATAATAAGTGGCTTCAATTTCGTACTGGTTGCCACCATTTCCCCCGCCCGAAACCAGAAACCTCCGACCGCCAGTAATGTCAAAAGGTACTAAAAATGAGGCTGTAAACACAGCTCCTTTTTTGAATAAATCAGGAAGTGCAAATCCTAACATATAAGATTGAGTTTTGATCGTGCCGTCGGGTCGGTCAGTCTTGGGAAATATATTGGTTTCGGCGTAGCCGTAGCGGCCGAAAAGACCGAAACGGCGGCTGAGCGACCAATCGAAATTAAAGCTATAAGTATTGGCAGTAGCATTGCCGAGACGGCCACCGAAACCGTCATCTGCCAAACCGTTAAGGGGCCTGCCATTCGGTGCTCCGATTAGCCCGCCAATTTGCTGGATGTTGGAACGGCTGTACAAAAACCGCAAATTTGCCCGATCGCTCGGACTGAATGTTAGTTCGGCGGTACTCGTATTTGTCCCACCAAACAAGCCTTGAGACGGATTGGAAGCGGAATTAAACACCGAACTGGGCAAAAATTCCATACTCTCGCCCAAATAGCCTAAACGCAGTTTCAATCGGCGGCTGATATCCCACAAAGCCAAAGCACCTGCGCCGCGTTTGGTAGCAGTTAACAAAGTGCTATTGTTAGAATTAAAACTGCTCGCACCGTCCACGAAAAAGCTAAAATTATTGTTGTCAAAGTAGCGGTAAAAATTAATTCTCGGGCCGATTACTAATTGCAACCTGTTGCTAACCGGGAACTGATAATAAAGTTCTCGCAGGATAACTTCATTGGGATTCACCCCAGCAGTCTGGTCGAGAAAAGGAGTGCCAAAGGTATTAAAAAGACCCGGAGAAGTATACTGATTTGCTGGTGAATTTCCGTTACCTACAGCTAGCTGTGTAACCAATTGGTCTTTGCCTGTAAAAGAAGTAGTGAGGGTTAACCAAATTAAGTGGCTGAAAGCAATTTCTGGGTCGTCCACTCTCTGCACGATCGGTCTGTTGGTGACAGGATCGCGTCCGGCTACTCGATCGAGCGGAGCAGCATTTCCATCTATTGCTTCAACTCGGACTCCCTCGCCCGCAAAAGCTCCACTCAGATTAAACCAAGCAAATCCGTTGAGTTTAGTAGTAGTTGAAAATTGGTTGGCCTCCAATTCGGCCGTGCGGGCTTCTAAAGCATCTACTCGACCGCGCAATGTAGCTAATTCTGCTGCAAATTCTTCTTGCAATCTTTGCAAAGCAAGTAAATCTTCTCGCTTGACTAGATTACCAGTAGAACCGCCAAGTTGTTTGGTAATTTGGTCTAAGCAAGCGTTTAATCCGGCGGCGAATTCATACCGAGTCATTGCGCGATTGCCTCGGAATGTGCCGTCTGGATATCCCGCAATGCAGCCGTATCTTTCTACTAGGGATTGCAAGGCTTGAAAAGCCCAATCTGTCGGCCGCACGTCGGAGAGTTGGGAAACAGAAGTGACTTGTGCTGCGTCTTCTTGTATGCTGAGGTCATCAGCGGTGCCTGTCTCGCTGCTGATGTCGGCAACTTTGCTGGCTTCAGCAACTTGTTGAGACTGAGGAGAGTTTGCAATTTCTAACTTCTGTGGAGGCAATTCGCGAATTGCCTCCGTTATTTCTGGGGTGGTTGTTGCACGATCGACTGTTGCTATATCTTGTTTGGGTAAAGCACGATTCACCCATGCTATATCTGTTTGAGGTAAAGCGCGATCGACTGTGGCTATATCTGTTTGAGGTAAAGCGCGATCGACTGTGGCTATATCTGTTTGAGGTAAAGCGCGATCGACTGTTGCTGCATCTGTTTCGGGTAAAGCACGATCGACTGTTGCTATATCTGTTTGGGGTAAAGCGCGATCGACTGTTGCTGCATCTGTTTGGGGTAAAGCGCGATTCACCCATGCTATATCTGTTTCGGGTAAAGCGCGATCGACTGTTGCTGCATCTGTGTCGGGTAAAGCACGATCGACTGTTGCTATATCTGTTTCGGGTAAAGCACGATCGACTGTTGCTGCATCTGTTTCGGGTAAAGCGCGATTCACCCATGCTATATCTGTTTCGGGTAAAGCGCGATCGACTGCGGAGTTAGTCTCTGCGGTAATCGCCGCTAACTGCGATATCTCAATCTTACCTGCTGCCAGCGCTGCGTCTGGGTTAGCCGTAGGGACGGCACTCGCTTCTAGCGCAACTTCTGGAGTTGAGGTATCCTGAATTTGAGCTGTTGCGGAGATCGGCCCCAAAGGCACTGCCGCACCAGAAATCAAGAAAGACAGCCAAAAAGCTTTAACCGAGGTTGCATTATTCACCATAAAACTCACACCACTTGTGGAAAATTAAATCTGGCCAATGTTAACCGATAAGCTTGCTTATAAATGTAGTGGGTTTAACAAATTCTTATAAATAGTTAAAATTATTTTAGGAAGCGAGCGATTCCCAATCACTAATCACTGATGACTACTGACTCCTGACTAATTCCCCAAATGAAGTTTTTATTAGTTACAGATTTAGACAACACGCTAGTCGGAGATGACGAAGCAACTCAAGTTTTAAACCAGCGCTTGCAATCACAGCGATCGCAAATTTGTTTGGTTTACGCTACCGGGCGTTCTTATGCTTCAACTTGCGAATTAATTGCCCAAAAGCAACTGCTAGCACCGGACTATTTGATCGCAGGTGTAGGCAGTGAAATTTACAAAGACGGAACCCTCGATTTAGATTGGGCGGAATATCTTTCTCAAGGCTGGGATAAAATGGCGATCGCCTCTTTAGCTCAGCAGTTTTCCCAGCTTAAACCCCAATCCCCAAAAGAACAAAATCCTTGGAAAATCAGTTATAGTCTGGAACCAGCAGCAGAAAATAGCTCGACTGTCCAGGCTTTGCAGGAAAAGTTAACTGAATCGGGACTGCCAGCTCAAATCATTTTTAGCAGCAATAGCGATGTGGATCTTTTACCGCAAACTAGCAATAAAGGCAATGCCCTTACTTATTTACAAAAACGCCTACAAATTCCATCAGAGGCAACATTAGTTTGCGGTGATTCTGGCAATGATATCAGTATGTTTGAACAGGATGTCCGGGGAGTAATCGTCGCTAATGCTCTATCAGAACTCTTAAAATGGCATCGCGAATGCGGCACTGAAAATCATTATTTAGCTGGTTCTGCTTGCGCTTGGGGAATCATGGAAGGAATGGCATATTTTTGGGAATTTTGATTGCCAAAAAATCGGTTTTATTTGTAGTGAGGACTTCAGTCCTCATACAAATCAGAGGACTGAAGTCCTCACTACAAACGCACCCGAAGCACCCCAAGTCCTGCAAACCGTTGTTAAAATCTGTTGAGGAATCTCAACCGCGTATCGATCGAACCTGCGAGTTGCGATACCATCACCCTGTACTGCTTTATACAACCTAATCGAACTGAACTTTAGTTACCTCAAGCGAGTTGAAGTTTATTTCCTCGCCTGTTGGGTGGAACTCACATCTTGCACCATTCTCAAGAAAAGGCTTTCCGGCCTGTTCCCCAAAAGATAAATTTTCTTGTGGAACAGGCCGGAAAGCCTGTTCAGAAAAGGCTAATTGAGAATGGTGCAAGATGTGAGGCCCAACGTAGTGGATGGAGTCGGCTATCCCAAGATAAGTCGCCTATTCCTCGATCGCCAAAAGTTATATAGTTAAGTTGAGCGCCTAAACCTAAATTACTCTCTCTATAAAAACTTATCTTTCTAGATGAACAAGATGTAGGTTGAGTCAACTATTTGCCCCTTTAGTTCAGTTCGCCAACGCACCGCCACATGGAACAAAATACTTTACCCGTAGAGGTGATTCTCTCTCACCCCCGCCAATATTTAGGTAGCCTGCGGCTGGATTGGACGCCACAACCGGGGAACTATGTAGATTTAGAGGGACAAACCTACGCTGTTTTGGAACGCCACCACCGCTATCAACTCAAATCCGGCCGCTACCGACTGCAAAAAATTGCCCTGTACGTGCAGTCGGCCACACCGCCGACGGAAAGAACTTTTGTAAGCGGCATCTGGGTTATCGGAGATGCTAGCTGTCGCTTTAATGCTCGATCGGAAATTCTGCGCTGTGCTGTCAATCCCAATGGCCCGTGCAACTGCTGCTGCGATTACCAAAAGTCTTGAACCATCAAGTCAATCGATTTTAGATTTTAGATTTTAGATTTTAGATTTTAGCAGGGAGCATCTCATATTTGTAAAAATACTTCTTCTGGCTCCTTCCTTCTTCTGGCTCCTTCCTTCTTCCTCTTTCCTTCTTCCTCTTTCCTTCTGCCTCCTGCCTCCTGCCTCCTGCCTCAAAACTCCAATTTCTAGCGGAGGGCTGCAAAGGTGAGATGCTCCCTTTAAGCATTGACCCCACGGATAAATTCGGGGGCGCCTTTATCGGATACAGGTTTTTTATTTCTGGACGGATGAATCCGGGGGCTTGTATCCTGGATGCTTTCGGTCAGTACACAATTCCACCTCGCCCAACCGAGAGTGCCGAGAATCTCGGCGTCTCCCTCATTTGCAACAAACTATCACAACCAACTCGCAACTCTGGAATCGAATTTAACTTCTTCAGGAACGCGGTAATCTATCTTCTGATAGCTGTGCAGCACGTCGCGAATGCCAGTATGAATCAAATTTTCTATGTGCAGCAACTGTTCTGAAGAACAGCGAACCTGAACTGTTTGGTTTGACGCAGACTCGCCGGAGTCGATCGCAGTATATCTATTAGGAACTCGGCTGAGTACATAAGCAATTAAATCCTGTCGCAATCCCGAAGGCGAAAAAGCTTGTTGGTATGGGTGCTTCGGATAAGACTCCAAGATAATTTCTACTTCCTCTGTGACTACAGCTAAGGTAATATTGACAAGATTTTTCTGCATTTTCCCCGTCCCCAAACACTCGTTAACTAATCTTTTTGTGGCCGTTCTCGCTCTCGTCTGATTTCTCATGAATTTTAACCGGCTAATACCGCCCATCGTTCTTCGGTCATCACCAGCTCGAACTCGGAACTTACCTCTTCTATAACCCGCAGCACGTAGCAGGGAATCTTGTCCGATAAAATAGCACTTGCCACCGTACCAGTGTGAATTTCTAAGACTGCTTCAGCAGCAGCTTCAAACATCAGTCGCTGTCCCGGAAACATCACTCTTTCAAAGTACCAATTAGGAATGTTCCCAATCCGAACCACCTGAACTTGGTTGCTAACATTTGCGTAATAGCACAGAATCTGCTTGTTACCTTTATAAGATAGCTGATCAGACATTTAAAAAATCTCCACACTCTTTCAAAAACTTACTGAGACTTGGCCTTGCCTGTTAGTAGCAATTACGAGTTTGGCTCTTGTTCAAACGACCGACTTATTTTTGGGGTGTTATTCGAGAGCGCGAATCACATCTTCAGTTATTAATTTTTGTAGCATTTAGTTATCCTGCCAACACTTAGAGGAATGGCGCAGAAACCCGGTTTTTCCCGGTATAAAACCCGGTTTGTTTGGTATGCAGGGCCTAGATCCTGACTTATTTAGGTTGGTTGTGCTGTGGCACGAGTTAATCGAAAGTACCGTCACTGCCCCGAACTCTCCTGACAACAGGTTCGCTCTTTGGCAGCGGAATGGTGCTGAGAGTGCGATCGACCTTTAGATCCAGAGCTAGGAGTAAACTTTATCTAAAAAATATGAGGAAATTATGAAGACCATCATTTTTTTTGATAAATATACTTTTGCCGAAGCAGGGATTACAACACTTAGGCAAAAACCGGGTTTTTTAGCTAAAAACTTGGCTGCATCTGTGATCCTGGGTTAAAAAACCCGGTTTCTGAGGGAACTCTGCGTAAATCTTGGATTAGCAGGCTGAAACCGGGTTTTTTAGCAAAAAACTTGGCTGCATCTGTGATCTCGGATTAAAAAAAACCGTTCTTGAGGCCAACCTGTGTAACTTCTGGAGGAGTTATTCTGCCTGTAAATATGGTATTAGCCGATCGGCTTTGCAGGTAACAAAAAACCCCGACTCCCTGAGATCATCTCTAGAACTTCTAGGGAATCAGAGTTTAAATTAACCAATCACCGATCCATCTCAAAGCTAAATCAAAAAAATGAGGAAATTATGAAAATAGCAGGAAAAACTAGAACTTTCCTAGACGCATAAACCCGGTTTATTAACATAAGTGCGTGATTTTTGCAAGAATCAAAGGAATGAGAAAAAGGATTTTCGATCGTCATCCGGCTTTAATGCCACTTTGATTCTTCCGTCGGCCTGGGCCGACTTTGTTTGTCTAGTAGCGGTTTCAACTGCCGAGTTTGATATCCTATCTGCGATGTATTTTACCCGAGTTTAAAGCAACGGTTCCCAACCCAGAATTTCCGCCACTTGCTGTGCCAAACTCAAAGGATCGAAAGGCTTTGCAATCACCCCCGCTACCCCCAAATCAGCAAATTCGCTCAAATCCATCGCCTGCACCTTAGCCGTCAGGAAAATCACCGGAATCCCGCGAGTAGCCGCATTGTTTTGCAGCAAACCAAACAGAGTAAGTCCGTCCATATCCGGCATCATCACATCTAGCAGAATAGCGTCAGGGAGTTGAGTTTCAGCTAAAAGCAATCCTTGACTGCCGTCGGGCGCGCTTAGTACCGTCCAGCCGCCTAAATGTTCCAGACACGCCTGAATCACGCTGCAGAGGTTTTTTTCATCATCGATTACCAGAATGCGCTTTGCTGACATAATTAAAACTCAAATTTTAAATTAATCATGGTAAACCGAAAAAGGACTTACGCACGCTGCCTCCTCAACCGGGTTTCTTGACAGATATAGCAGAAAGAAGAAGCAATAAAATTAAGAGTTTCAGCACTTAAAAACGTCCTAATCGTCGGGCGCGGTTGCTATATTATGCCGCTCACCTACTTAAACCGAGAACAGAAAAATCGATATATAGCCCTTGCAAACTCATTCTCCCCGCGTGCGTTGCGAGGAACGTTAGCTTTCGCGATGTCTTATGAAAGCAATCTCAAAACTCCAAACTTTTTCCCCCTTCGCCTTCCAACTGTGCGGGCACTGTGAAATAGAAACTGCTTCCTTCTGAGAGAACACTTTCGACCCAAATTCTGCCCCCGTGCTGCTGTACTATGCTGCGACAGATAGCCAAACCCAAACCCGTACCTCCTTTTTGGCGGGAGTCAGAAGCATCCACCTGTTGAAACCGTCCAAAGATAGTTTCTAGTTTATCAGCAGGAATCCCCCGCCCTCGATCTTTGACTTCAAATAAAACCCGTGAAGCGTAGCTATCCCGTAGGGAATCGCCCAAATCTTCAACCCGGACAGTTACTGTACTCCCTGGAGCCGAGAATTTAATCGCATTGCTCAACAAATTTACCAGGAGTTGAACGATTCTGTCGGGGTCAGCCCAAATTTTTGCTGTTTGGGGCAAAATCGACAAATCAATGTTATTTTCAGCAGCCAAAGAAAGTACAGATTCTGCAGACTTCCGCATCAAAACCTGGGCATCGCACCACTGCTTGACGAGGATAACTTGGCTTGATTCGAGCCGCTCTAAGTCTAGAATATCGTTTACCAAACGCACTAACCGTTCGGTATCGCTCGAAGCGATTTCTAACATCTGTTTGGCAGTTTCCGGTTTATTTTTCAGTACCCCAGCCGCCAGCAAACCTAAAGAACCGCGAATCGAGGCAAGCGGCGTTCTCAGTTCGTGGCTGACAATCGAAATAAACTCATTTTTCATTTTTTCAATTGCCCGACTTTCTGTGATATCTGTGACTGTGCCGACGTGACCAATTAGTTGATCTCTGTCGGAAAAAATCGGAGCTGTTTTAAGCCGACAAAACCGGATGGTTCCGTCTCGCTGGATGTGGCGGAATTCGCAGGAAAATTCCCCATCTAGCGATTGCGATTGGGGCCACTTAGACAGAATTAGTTTGAGGTCTTCGCGGTGAACAAACCGCATCCAGCCGTTTCCTAAAGCTGCTGCTGGTGTGAAGCCACCAATTGCTTGACAGCGAGGATTTGTATAGGTACATTTCCCCTCAGTATCAATTTTGAAAATACCCACGGGGGAACTCTCGCTCAGAGAGCGAAATAAAGCTTCGCTTTCCCGGAGTTCTGCTTGAGAGCTTTCTAGTTCTCTGGTGCGCTGCAAAACTCGCATTTCTAACCGTTCGTTGAGCTGTTGGAGGGCGGCTTCAGCAAATTTGCGATCGCTAATATCCCGGTGCACTGATACCCAGTGGGTAAACTCACCATTTTTGTCCGCTATCGGCACAATGCTCATTTCTACCCAAAATTCCGTCCCGTCTTTGCGGTAATTGATCGAGTCAACCCGCACCGGCTGCCAGGTTTTCAAAGCTGTCCGAACTCGATGGAGACTGGCGCGATCTGTTTTTTGTCCTTGCAAGATGCGCGGCGTTTTGCCCACAACTTCTTCTAGGGTATAGCCGGTCATCCGCGTGAAAGCTGGGTTGACATAAAGAATTCGCGGGCCCGGTTCCTCAATCGGTTCAGCTTCGGTAATTAACACGGCGTCGTTAGTGGTGGTGACTACTAATTCCAACAGGCGCAACTGTAATTCTCTAGCTTTGCGATCGGTAATTTCTGTAACAGTCCCCACCATCCGCACTGCATCGCCTGCTTCGTTGTAAAAAAACTTACCTTTCCCCTCCATCCAGTGAATGCTGCCGTCGGGCCAAACCACGCGCTTTTCGTGACAGTAATCTCCTCGCTGGGCGATCGCCTGATTTATAGCATTCTCCATACTTTTTATATCTTCTGGGTGAACGCAAGCTGCAAAACTTTGATAAGTTCCGGCAAAAGTGCCCGGGATCAACCCAAACAACTCTTCGTGTTCCCTCGACCAAACTATGCGATTTTTCTGCACGTCCCAGTCCCAAAATCCAATTTTGGTAGCCGACAAAGCTAAGCTGAGTTGCTCATTGGTTTTCCGCAACTCAATGCTAGTAATAGCAACTCGAAGTTCTCGGGCTATTTCGATTTCGCACGGCTGCCAAGGCAAAGATTTTGACCTCACAGTTTCTTGCCACAACTCAAAGGAAATGCGAGGAGACATCAATCGGCTGCCATCCGCTTTAAGTTCAATTTGCCCCTCTGGTGGACCTGCCCAGTTGACAGTTTGAAGTGCTTCGGGACGGAACCACAAAATGTAATAATTTTGCATCTCGGACATGGCAAGTACCAGCAAACCGCTAGCAACTTCTTTAAACTTCTCGGCGGGCGGATACAGTTTTGAGAGAGAATCTGTATAAAAAACCTCATTATTTATTTGAGTTTTTATCCAAGCAATTAAGTTTTCGATTTCTACCAATTCCGGGGTTTGCCCGATGGTTGTTAAACTTTCATTTGCACACACAACTCCACCAGTAGCACCCACTAAAGCCAGCAATTCATCTCGGTATGTTAGTAAACCTTCTACAAAGCAGTTTTTTTGATAAATTTCCGTGATAAATTTTTGGCAAAGTGCTTTTAAATAAATTGCATATTCCCGGTCTTCGCTATCTTTTTTGTAGCTGAGTTCTAGATTTACAAACTTGGCTAGCAGTTCGCAAGCGGTTCTTGTTTCGTAGTTGACATACTTTCGTGTTGGGTGGTGACAGGCGATCAATCCCCAGAGTTTTTTATCTTTGATTAATGTTAGGGTCATGCTAGCGGCAACGTTCATATTTGTGAGATATTGAACGTGGCAAGGAGAAACGGTTCTCAACAAAGAACCGCCCATATCTAAAGGGCGACCCGTCAGCGGATTGCAGTGAGGAATTAGTTCTACAGGCTGACAGTTAATATCGGGAATAAACCGAATTAAATTCATGTGGAAGAGGTTTCTTGCCTGGGCGGGGATATCGGTAGCCGGATAGTGCAGTCCCAATAAAGGAGCCAAACTTTCTACTTTGTCTTCGGCGACAACTTGTCCCGCCCCGGTGGCATCAAATTGATAGACGATCGCTCGATCGAAACCGATGATCCTCCGCACTTCTTCAACTGCTGTCTGACACAGCACTTGCAGGTTTGGTGTTTTGTGGATTTTGTCGATCGGCTCTTGGACTAAATTATAACAATTGAAACAATCGCTCGTTTTTGGGGAAACAACCGACTCTAGTTCAACAATTAATGCTGAATTTGATTGATGCAGCGTCCCCTCAAAAAAAGACTTGCGGTCTTGACTTTTGAATGATAATCTGAGCGCGTTACGTTGTTGGTCGTTTTCAAATAAAGCTTTTTCAATAGCCTCAATTTCCTCAATCTCGACAAATTCCTCTAAAAATTGATCCAAAAGTTGTTCGGGGTAAAGGCCCATCGCCTCAAAAGTATTGTTGCTAACTTGCAAAATTTTCAACGCCGGAGATTCCAGCACCAAAAGGATGCCGTGAGGTTGAATGGAACCCGGGGCGTAAATTAGTTCGCAGTCGCTGTTATTGAGAGTGCCTGTGTCTGAGGGCAATACCATTGCTTTCAACTGATTAATACTTCTCTAAATTAGTCTGTGTGGGAGCATCTCATATTTGTAAAAACACTTATTATGGCTCCTTCCTTCTTCCTCCTTCCTTCTTCCTCCTTCCTTCTTCCTTCTTCTTCTTTCCTCCTGACTCCTGACTCCTGACTCCTGGCTCCAATTTCTAGCGGAGGGCTGCATAAGTGAGATGCTCCCGTCTGTGTTCTCGGCGGGCTAGCATCAATCAACAGCACCGCGTCGCAATCACACACTCTAACAATCCCCAGTCTTGGCTAAGGCTTCCTGATTTGTTTCGGACACGCACTGCATATTTGCTCCTAGTTATCCCATTAAAAAAAAAGAATACAAGTGTAGGTACGCGATCGAAACCCATATCTCATCAGTCATTCCCACTTCTTCAATTCTTTAATTCTTTAATTTTTTAAATCTAAAATGGGATTAGCGCTGTGCCTGAGCCAGTCTGTTTCTCAGTTGAGTCCGCTCCAAACGATTCAGGAGGCGAGCAATCAATTCCGGTTTCACGATCGGCTTGTTCACGTAGTCGTCAGCACCTGCGACAAACATTTGGCGCACTATTTCCGATTCGGAATGAGCTGTCAAAAATAGCACGGGAAGCTTGCTCCAGCGCAAATCGTTGCGAACTGCCAAACACAGCTCGATACCGCTGTAACCGGGCATCTCCACATCTAAAATTAGCAAATCGGGACAAGTCGTTTCGAGTACCTCCCAGAACTTTTCGGGATCGTCCAATGTTGTTACTTGAAATCCCCAAGGTTTTAGAATCACTTGCAGTGCAGCCAATAGATGCACGTCATCGTCTACCACCATAACTTTAGCTTCAGCAGGGCCAGTCTGGTCGATTAGTTGGGCGACTGCTTTGAGTATATCTGCTGGGGGCATAGATTTGTGTAAAAAGCCCGAAGCTCCCAAACGAGCAACTTCTATTCGATCGCTCAATTGATTGTGCCCGCTAAAAACCATCACCGGAATTTCGGGTTTTTCACGGAGGAGTTCGGCTAGGAGAGAAAGTCCGTTTTCCTGAGCTTTGGAAAATGTCAAATCCAGCAAAATCGCGTCGGGAGGCTGTTGAGAAATCGCATTTCTTGCCGCTTGCGGAGAGTTGGCGACTTCTATCTGGAAGCCGGAACCGGATGCTACTGTTTTGAGTTGATCGCTCCCAAAATTATCATCCTCAACAATCAGCATTCGGCGCTTTTGGGAAACCGCAGGAACCAAATCGCCTTCTGGTTCGGGCGACGGGCGATCGAATATCTGTTTGATCTGATGCAGAAAGCCTTCAATCTGCTGAGCCGTATCCGGTTTCCAGATGTTTTCAGGCTTGAACAAATGTTCTATCTGGCGCGCAACTTCCGAACCTTTCGGCAGCCCTAACGTGCCCAAAGAACCGACTAATTTGTGAGCTTGAGCCTGGGCTTCCTCGCGCACTTCGCCCTCCAAGCTTCCGTTTTTCAGTTGAGCGATCGCGCGATCGAATATCGCCACCTTTTCTATAAAATTAGCTTTTAAATTTTCCCGCATTTGGGCAATCGCATTCAAGACTTTGAGACGGCGATCGTCTTTGTTTAATTCCTGGCTCGACTCGCTGGATTCAGGAGATAAAGTCTCTTGATTTTTAGCAGTTTCTGCCGTTTCCTGCCCAACTTGTTGGCTCTCAATCTCCTCCGGCAGACTTTTGAGCCGATAGCCCAATCCGTACACTGTTTCCACTAAATCTACTGTCATCCCGGCTGCTTTCAGCTTCTGCCGCAGCCCCTTGATGTGAGCGGTAACGGCTTCTTCTTGAGGAAATTCGCCGGCCGACCAAATGCGATCGAGGATGGCGCTGCGACTGAAAATGCGCCGAGGATTTCTCAGGAAAAGTTCTAGCAAATTGTACTCTTTGGGAGTCAAGTGCAGCACTTTTTCGGCATAAGTTACTTCCGTAGTGTCCGGGTTGACTTGCAGTTTTTCCCATGTTAAATTTGTACTCGACAAAGTTGCCTTACCCCGGCGCAGCAAAGCCCGAATTCGAGCGATTAATTCTTCGAGATTAAAGGGTTTGACCACATAATCGTCTGCACCCGCCTCTAAACCTTGGACTCGATCGTTGCTGCTATCTAGCGCTGTCAGCAGTAAAATCGGCATTTGGCAGCCGGACGATCGCAATTTTCGACACAAACTAATGCCGTCGAGTTTAGGAATCAGCACATCCAAAACAATCAGGTCGTAATCGTATGCCTGCACCAAATGCAACGCTGTTTCACCGTCGGCAGCAGCATTCACATTGTAATTGTGAGAGTTCAGCGCTTGAGTCAGCAAACTGACTGTAATTGTGTCATCTTCTACCAGCAGGATTTTCATAAACGTCACCTGTCCTTCCAACTATTATTGGAACTTTTTATCGGTTTTTGGGGCTAATTAAATAGCCTTTTTACAACTTAATTTAAAAATCCCCCACCTTCAGTATAACAAATAGTCTTCTGCAAATAGAATAATTCTAAATTATTATTTTTATTTTATTTGTTTTCTTCTCGAAATATTTCATTAGATTCGGGCTGGGATTTTATGGCTTTTTGGACTTCAGCGCCTGCTGAATCTTTTGAATCAGATATTGCGAGGAATCTTGATGTTTAACTAAGTCTTCTAACTCGGAGACCGCTACTTCGGCGTGTTCTATCTCTTGAACTAAAGAATCAGCGGTAACACTTTTTATGCCGGCCAAAGGTTCTGGGATAGCGGTCAATGAATTGAATTTTTTTTCCGCTATTAATTCTTCCAACTCTAGCAGGGCCATTTCTGCGCGATCGATCTTGATCGTCACGGATTTAGCCACATTAGCACCCGCTCTTGCTGCCTCCGTGAGTTCGTGAACTCGCAGTTTAAACCGACTGGCAATTTGCTCCATTTGAGTCCCCAATTCAAAAGTTTTACTTGCCAGTCTGCCAATTTCTAGACTCACTTTGCTCAGACCGCTGGGCTGACTTCCCATTTGATTGGTAACTACAGCCACCTGTACTGCTAAATGCCTGACTTGTTCGATCGCCTCCCGGATGGTTCGGGAAGTGCGGTTAACCGTTTCTAAATCATTAGCTATTGCTTTGCCCACGCCCAAAATTTTATCTGTATTGTTGCAAATAGAAGTAGCACCTTGAAAAGTAGCTTGAAATGCTTGGCGACCTTCGGAAGAAATCAGTTTCGCAATCCTCACAAATCGCTGATTCATTTGAGCAATTTCTTCAGCTTGTTTGACCAGTGCCACTTGCTGGGCACTGGGATTCGTATGCAAGTTTTCTATTTGACGTTGTTGGATTTTTAAAAGCTCATTACATTCGTGAACCTTAGCCTGTTCTTGTTGAAGTAGCGCCAAATACTTGTGTCTTTCTACTCGGTATTTTTGAAGAACTTTGTTAGCTTGTGCTAAAAGTTGTGACTGGGTAATTACCAGAGTTTGAACGTCCAACAGGCGGTAGCTTTGGTTTTCCATTACCACAATAATCGGTTCATAAATTAAGTCTTTGTGCCTGTTGAAAGACGCTTGCACGGCATCGTCAATTTTCCAGTTTTCCGAAAGCAGCAAAGGCGGAATTCTCAGAAAATCTAACAAGGCTCGAATCGGGTGTGACCCGTAAAGTTCTACGCGATCGGGAAAACTCATTTGCTCTCGAAATTTGAGGCGAGAAATCATGCCCAATACCTGTGATTCATGAGTAATAATGACTCCCGGCAGGTCGGGTTCTTGCTCAAATCTTTCAGCCACTACCTGTCCTAGAGTTGCAGCGCTCACTTGGAAGTCGTGACACGGCAGATGTCCGATCGTGAAATCGGGGGTGAGTTGAGTTGGATTGCTCATTTACCCGGATAGTGTTAAGTACAAGTTAACAAATTATATATTAATATTATACTGGAATAACATTGTTGAAAGTAGTCAACGACCCAGCACGGAAGTGACTGGGCTTCGGGCCTAAAACTTCATTTTCAGTTGAGCAGCCTGACACCTTTGATGTCTAGGTTTTTTGAGTTAGACTAAATCGCCAAATAGTTTGCTAAACTTGTCTATAATTTACCAAACCCCCTAGTCTAGGTAAGCTTAACTATGTTTGCCGTCAAACGAGCGCTACAATTGAATAACAACGAAGCGACCTTGATGGCAAAACACGCAGGATGGAGGCGGCTCGTCTTCAATTTCGGGTTAAGCTTGCGGACTCAAATGTATAGTGAGGGCAATCTTTCGGACTCGAAGGTGATAGACGAAGTTAAAAAAGTTCTCACTAACCACGTCAAGAAACAGCCTGAATTTGCTTGGATGAACCAGTTGTCTAGCCGAGTTTACCAGAACGCTTTAATTGACTTGAAAGATGCCTTTAGTCGCTATCGTTCCGGGAAAGCAGGCCATCCAAAATTCGCCAGCCGCCGGAATGGCCAATCTTTTAGGGTCGATTCATCCAATGGGAAAGTTCTGCTAAGTGCTGGCAAAACCATCAAGATTCCTACATTGGGAACGTTTAGACTTTACGAAGGCCTAGAATGTGGTTACGTGTCTCAAACTTTCACTATCTCAAAAGAAGGAAGTCGCTGGTTTGTCTCATTCTGTGTGGATGCAGAACGTCTACCAATTCAACAGCCTGAAAGCTCTGTAGGAATTGACGTAGGTATTAAATATGCGGCCACGCTATCAAACCAGCAAGTTTTTGATGCACCAAAACCGTTAAGAGCCAGTGCGAAAACCAAGCTTGCTACTTTACAGCGAAAAGCTTCAAGACAGGTAAAAGGTTCCAAGAACCAGCGTAAAACCTACAATAAAATCAGCCGACTTCACGCACAAATAGCTTGTATTCGTCAAGATTTCCTACACAAGTTAACAACTTACTTAGCCAAGACTTTCAATTTAATCAAGATTGAAGACTTGAATGTCTTGGGGATGATGGCAAATCACAAGCTGGCGGGGGCGATATCAGATATTGGGTTTTACGAGTTCAAGCGTCAACTCGATTACAAAAGCCTGATGTATGGAGCGAATTTAGTGCTGGTAGACCAATGGTTTCCTAGTTCTAAAACTTGCTCTAATTGTGGCAGCAAAAAAGATATGTCATTGGGTTTTCGGACTTATGATTGTCCTGCTTGTGGTATATCAATCGATCGCGACCTCAACGCCAGTATAAATATTTTGAACTGGGAACCCTCGGCTGGAGGGGGATAGCCTACTGATCTTGGGATAGCCGACTACCCAATAGCGTAGGAAGTAAACTCGGATGCTCTAAAGATGGCTTTAGATAAGTTTAGGTAAGTTTTACAAAGCAGTAATGACACCAAGCGGATGCGTAGCTAGCCCCCTGTTCTGTCGTTAAGGGTTAAACATTTTTATTTGGGTTAAGGACGTACCATTAGCCGAATCAGCTCAGAAAACAAAGGCGCGTGCTAACTTCACCCCAGCAATGGGAGTGGAATTGCTTAGTTTCCATCAACAACCCGGTTCACAAACACGACCAGAAGCGATCGATTATACAGCCGTATCCCTTCCCCCCGTTTTCTCCTACCGCTTTCGCGCTCGTAAAGCGCTGGAGCGCGGGTCACTCGCCCAGAAGAAAGAGGACAACTATAGGGACAAATTAGCTCTCTGGCTCCGGGGCCTTCTATTACCTACTTTCTGACTACTGTCATCTCCAGTCTGTTGGATCGACCGCGCCTGCTGTGCCCCAGGTTCCGTCCTCACAACAGGGGCATTCATATTTTGTTCTTTAAAACAACCGGGAAAATATCTAGATTGAAACCAAAAACCTTAAATCGGACTTTGCCACTAGCAACCTTTGAGGCTGCTTACCAGTTGTTACAGCAAATGGCTGAAATCCCAGGGGCGATTTGGCTGACCGACGATGTGATCGCTGATTCTCAAAATCGGGAAAATTCGTCGGAAAGGTTTGCAGCAGTAGTATCAGAGCATTTTAGCGCGCTGCTGCAGGGCAATCTATTAGATGAGTTCGCAACCAACGGACACAAGCACAGCGAAAAAAATCTCCCTTCGCAATTGAATGTGCAGTTGACTTTCGACCCCGGGGCGATCGCCAATTTCCTGTCTCCCCTCGCAGACAAACTCGCAGAAATAACGCCCGCACCCTCGTGGCAAATTGACATTCCCGCCCTCAAACAAGCAATTAAAAATATACAGCCCAACTCGGCCGTTCTTCAAAGCGAATTTACCCTAAATTTGCTGGATATTCTCGCTGCCCATGCCAGCCCAAATAATCGCCTGCCCCTACACAGCCAAACAGAAATAGAGGGAAAATCGGCGCCCAAAGTTATAGATCCAGAAACGCTACAGAGCCAGATTGCCGAAGCAGTCAATCAATTACAAATAGCCACTCCCTGCATTTCATTTTGTCAGCCAGTGGAAGATGCTTTGCAGCAGCAGCTCGAACAAGAGCGACTTTTGAATCAGGTGACAACTCAAATCCGCCAGAGTTTAGAATTGCCTGTAATTTTGTCAAAAGCAGTCGAGCAAGTGCGAGAGTTTTTGGAGGTCGATCGCCTGTTAATTTATCAATTTGAAAAAGTGCCAGCGCCGCACAAGGGCGAGTTAGCTAAAGAAATACCTGCGGCGGTTTCGGGGTCTGGCGAAATCCCAGAAAAATCCGGGTCTTACTTGTATTTAGGTCGCGTTACCTACGAAGCTTTAGCCAACGATGCTATCTCGTCTGTACTAAATTTTAGTGAAGACGCGCAGTGTTTTACCCAGGGAGTCATTGACCGAGAGAAATATCACAAAGGTTTGGCTTTGTGCGTCGCGGATGTGGAAACAACTTACTCTTCGCAGCCTTGTTTTTTAGAGTTGATGCGGCGGGCGAAGGTGCGGGCAAAGTTGCTAGTGCCGATCGTAGTTCAAGACGACTTGTGGGGGCTGCTAATTGCCCACCAGTGTACTTTTCGCGAGTGGGAAGAAAGCAAAAAAACATTTTTGCGACAAATAGCAGAACATTTGGCGATCGCCATTTACCAAGCCGAACTTTATGCACAAGTCCAGCAGCAAAAGCGCACCTCAGAACAGCGCGTAATAGAGCGCACGCGAGAACTGCGCGATGCACTGGTTGCCGCCCAGTCTGCCAGCCTCGCCAAGAGCGAATTTTTGGCAGCTATGAGCCACGAATTGCGGACTCCTCTCACTTGCGTCATCGGCATTTCCGACACGCTGCTGCGGTGGTCTTACGGCAAAGTTGGCAGTAAAGAAGTTCCAGTGGAAAAGCAGCGGCAGTACCTGCAAACTATCCGAGACAGCGGCGACCACTTATTAGAATTAATCAACGATATTTTAGATTTATCGCAAGTAGAAGCTGGAAAAGCAGTATTAAAAATTAGTGAATTTTCACTTTCTAAATTAGCTTCTCAGAGCCTGCACGCCCTCAAAGAAAAAGCTGTAGCTAAAGGCGTGGAACTGCTGCAAGAACAGCGGATAAAACAAGAGTGCGATCGCTTCATCGCTGACCCGCGCCGCTTGAGACAAATTCTCTTCAATCTTTTAGGAAATGCGATTAAATTTACTCCCGAAGGCGGGCAAGTAATCCTGCGAGTTTGGGTGACAGAAGATAAAAATCGAACGCCTGCAGTGCGGCAGCCCGGTACTGCACCTGCTGGCAGTACCGCTGTTTTTCAAATCAAAGATACCGGCATTGGAATTCCCGAAAATCAGCGATCGCTTTTGTTTCAAAAATTCCAGCAGTTGGATTCCCCCTACCGCCGCGAATACGGCGGCACCGGTCTAGGATTGGCTTTAACTAAACAGTTAGTAGAGCTTCACGGCGGTGCGATCGAAGTTAACTCTACAGTTGATGTCGGCTCTACTTTTACCGTTTTTATACCCATCCAAACTCAAAGCAAAGATGAATCCACAAAATTTAAATATGAAAAATCGAATTCATCTTTACCGCTGCATTCTTCCTCCTTGCGCGGCAGCCTCGTGCTCGTCGAAGAAGATGAAGAAACTGCCATGCTGATTTGCGATATCCTGACAGTCGCAGGAATGCAAGTGGTGTGGATGATTGAAGGTTCGGCGGCGGTGGAACAAATTGAACTTTTGCAGCCCAATGCTGTGATCGTCGCTATGCGTTTGCCCGGTATGAGTGGCTGCGAAATAATTCACCAACTGCGCCAAAAACCCGCTACTGAAAATATCAAAATTCTGGCTTTAAGCGCTAATGAAATTCCCGCAGATCAGATATCTTTCGTGACGGCGGGAGCTAACGATTGTTTGGCTAAACCGATTCACCCTGAGCAATTGCTTGACAAAATTATTTCTTTAATGGCTGGGATTGGTAATGGGTAATTGGGCATGGGGCATGGGGCATTGGGCATTGGGCATGGGGCATTGGGCATGGGGCATTGGGCATGGGGCATCGGGCATGGGGCATGGGGCATTGGGCATGGGGCATGGGGCATTGGGCATTGGGCATGGGGCATTTAATATAATTGAGTTTTTTAGGTAATTATGGGAAGACCTGATTTTGAGGAATTAGAGGTTTATAAGTTGGCGGAAAGTTTGGCGAATCAGATTTGGGAAATTGTTAAAAAATGGGATAATTTCACAAAAGATACGATGGGCAAACAGATCGTTCGGTCTGCTGATAGTGTCTGTGCTAATATTGCTGAAGGAAGAGGTCGTTATAATGACCAAGATAATCGGCGTTTTGTAAAAATTGCGAGAGGCTCTTTGTACGAAACAATAAATTGGTTAAGATTAGCCTATGCTAGACAACTTATCACCAGCGAAGAAGTAAGCAAATTTAAACCAATTGTCGATAAATTACTACCAAAACTTAACGCTTATTTGAGTTCAATAGGGCACAGGGAATAAATTACAAAAAAAGCCCGATGCCCGATGCCCGATGCCCGATGCCCGATGCCCGATGCCCGATGCCCGATGCCCGATGCCCAATTCCCCATCCGCAATTCCCCATGATTAATTGTCGAATTCCTACAGGATTAATTGTTTCTTGTCAAGCACCTACTGATTCGCCGCTGCACGATCCGATCGTAATTGCGGCAATGGCTCGAACCGCTATCAATCGAGGTGCATCGGGCGTGCGGATTGACACTCCGGCTCACATTGCGGCGGTGCGAAAACAGATATCCGCTCCCATAATTGGGATTTGGAAGCAGCAATTGCCGGGATGCGAGATTTACATTACTCCTCGGTTTGAAGACGCGCGGGCGATCGCCGCTTCTGGAGCCGATATTATCGCCGTTGATGCTACTCTGAGAAACCGTCCTGCTGGCGGCGAAGATTTAAAGACATTAATCGCCCAAATTCACAGTGAATTGGGCAAATTAGTGATGGCGGATGTAGATACAATAGAAGCTGCGATCGCGGCAGCCGAAGCTGGTGCAGATACTGTAGCAACTACTCTTTTTGGCTATACTGCCCAGACGGAAAATTTATCGCCGCCGGGATTTGATTTGCTTGCGGAAATGGTAGAAAAGCTTAAGGTTCCCGTTATCTGCGAAGGGGGGATATCGGGGCCGGAAATGGCTAAAAAAGCCTTGGATTTAGGAGCGGTGGCTGTTGTTGTCGGGGCAGATATTACTGGGATCGATGTTAAGGTGACAGCCTATAAGTCGCTGATGGGGAAGGAAGAAGGAAGTTCGGCAACGGATTGTTTAACGGATGTAACGGATGTAACGGATGTAACGGATTGAAGGAAGTTCGGCAACGGATTGTTTAACGGATGTAACGGATGTAACGGATTGAAGGAAGTTCGGCAACGGATTATTTAACGGATGTAACGGATGTAACGGATTGAAGGAAGAAGGGGGGAGAAAGATTCGGCGATAGAAATCGCTTGTAGAGAAACGAAACGCGCAAGGTAATGGTGGGAAATATCGGGCGATTTCAATCGCCCTTTATCAGGGGAAGTTGCTAAATCAGCGCGCCGTTGATAAAGCTGCTAACTACAGCCAAGGCGATCGCCCCCAGTACCGCGCTCCAAAGGCCCATCCGCAAACTAAATCCTTCAACTAACTTCGCAGCCGAGGCAAAAACAATCACGTTCATTACAAAAGCAAACGCGCCGGAAAGCAATCCCAGCGTCAGCAAGTTCGGCACGAAAAAAACTGCTTTCAGAATTGGCAAAATTAAAACATTCAACATTCCCAAAACCGCAGCGGAAATTACTGCTTTCGGTGTGCTGTCAATTTGTACGCCGATCGGCAGTTGAGAAATTAGCAGCAAGCTGCTGCCCGTCACCAGCCAAGCAATCAAAAAATCGATCGGTTCCACAGCGCCCCTACCTCCTTAACAGTTGAATTGTCAGAAAAACCTGATATTTAACATATATCTTATATACCTTAATTAAACAATCCGGCTGATTCGTCTGCCAATCGACAGAATTTATGTCTGTTACTAAAGAGTTAGAAGTTATAATCCCTGTAATCATCTGCCCAATCATCCGGATGGGGCCCGTATCAACCTGTTAGTTGAATAAAAAGAGCAGATTAATTAATATGGCTGGCGATTTTTCTTTTAACTCTAAAGTCCGATTCGACAAAAATGGCTTGGACAATGCTTCACGGCAACGCAGCCGATCGCTCCAAGTTATGATTTTTATGCTGATCGTCACTACCTTGATGGCGCTACCAATATTTCGTCTAGCCGAACTGCAACTGGTACAGGGAGCCTACAACCGACAGCGGGCGGAAAATAACCGCATTCGCCCTGTTTCAGTCCCAGCGACTCGCGGTCAAATTTTAGACCGCAACGGCAAAATTTTTGCGGCCAGCCGCGTATCTCGATCGGTCTATGTGTGGCCAAAAGAGCGATCTGCCAAGGAGTGGCAAGAGATCGCCGCTACACTGGGCCCGATCGTCAAACTGCCCGCGGCCGAAATTGTCAAAAAAATCGATGCCGCTGGCTACAGATCGGCCCTGCCAGTGCGAATTAGTAAGGATATCGATGTAGGTACTTTCGTCGCTTTGGGAGAACAAGCTAATAGTTTGCGGGGAGTGGAAATTCGCGTAGAATCGAGCCGAGACAATCCCCACCAGCAATTAGCAGCTCACCTTTTGGGATACGTCGGCGAAGCTAGTTTAGAGCAATTAAAAGCTAATCCTGCATATCCGATGGGGATGCTCGTGGGTCAAATGGGAGTTGAAAAATTAGCCAATTCAACTTTAGAGGGCGTTTGGGGAAACCGTTTAATCGAGGTGAATGCTAAGGGCGAAGAAATCCAAGATTTAGGTGTCAAAGACCCTATCCCCGGCAAACCGGTGCAGCTAACTTTAGATTTAGATATGCAGAAAACTGCAGAAAAAGCTTTGGGCGATCGCCTGGGTGCAGTTGTGGCGATCGACGTAAAAACCGGAGCTCTTTTAACAATGGCTAGTTGGCCGACATTTGACCCCAATATTTTCACCCGCAAGGTGACTCAAACAGAATGGGATCGACTGCAAGGGCCAGAAAAACCGTTTTTAAATCGAGCGGTTCAAGGCTATCCAGTCGGTAGCACTTTTAAAATTGTCACTGCTATAGCGGGGATGGAGTCGGGCAAGTTTTCTCCTGACTCGACTGTGGCTACTTCTTCTTCAATTACGATCGGCGGAATTTCTTTTAACGAACACAGCGGCGGTTACGGCGTTATCGGTTTCCGCGACGCTTTAGCATACAGCAGCAATACGTTTTTCTATCAAGTAGGTATGGCTGCTGGCCCCGAACAAATGGCAAAAGCGGCTAAAGCGATGGGCATTGGCGGTACTATTAATTTAGACCTTTTGGGGTTGGAATCCGCCAATCACGGTCAAGTTCCGATACCTGCTGAGAAACAGAAAATGTATGGTGAAGATTGGTACGTTGGCGATACAGTAACAATGTCGATCGGTCAAGGTTTGGTACTTTGTACTCCCTTAGAATTGGCTGTGATGGTGTCAACTGTTGCTAATGGCGGTTATCGAGTTCAGCCGCATTTATTGGCTTCTCAAACCAATACTCCTATTACCAAAAAAGTTCCCACAGGTATTAAGCCTGCAACTTTGAATGTTGTTCGCCAGGGATTGATTGACGTGGTGAAAAAAGGTACTGGCAAACGCATGAATGATGGTACTATTCCTTTAAGTGCTGGTAAGACTGGGACGGTGGAAATGCCCGGTCATCCTGACAATTCTATGTTTGTGGGTTTTGCTCCTGCTGACAAACCGGAAGTTGCGATCGCAGTTATAGTTGAAGGCGGCGGATTTGGTTCTGTATCGGCGGCACCAATTGCTCAAGAGGTATTCCGAACCTATTTTCAAAAGCAGGGCTTTAAACCTACTAATAAGCCTCTCTAGTCATTAGTTAATAGTTGACTGTTGACTGTTGACTGTTGACTGTTGACTGTTGACTGTTGACTGTTGACTGTTGACTGTTGACTGTTGAC